>NZ_JACJOR010000283.1:0-2538 GCF_014695615.1 Leptolyngbya sp. FACHB-711 | reverse complement strand
GACTCAGACGGTCTACTTTTTTAAACGCATCAATTAACTCTGTTTCAGAGAAGCAAACCTGCATACCAATGCCGCCGCCGCCTGCCGTGCTTTTCAGCATCACCGGATAGCCGATCGCCTCCGCTTCTTTTCTTGCGATCTCCCCATCTTCGAGTAGCCCAGTTCCAGGCACAAGCGGCACTCGATGCTGCTCTGCCAGTTCACGTGCCCGATGCTTTAATCCAAAGGCACGAATTTGCTCAGGGGTAGGACCGATAAACGCGATGCCTGCGGCTTCACAGGCGGCAGCAAATTCAATGTTCTCACTCAAAAAGCCATAGCCCGGATGAATTGCCTGCGCTCCGGTTTGCTGTGCTGCTTCCAGAATTCGATCGAACCGGAGATAGCTTTCTGCCGCTGGGGATGCACCAATCCACACAGCTTTGGTTGCCATCATGACATGCTGAGCATGAGCATCTGCGTCTGAATACACTGCCACGGATGCAATACCGAGGCGATCGAGTGTCCGAATAATCCGGCAGGCAATTTCGCCGCGATTGGCAATGAGAACTTTGGTGAACATTGGTTTTCTACCCTTCCCAGATAATGATCCGAATCGGCGTGGGATTGTACGCATTACAGGGATTATTGATCTGGGGACAGTTTGAAATCGCAACCAGCGTATTCATCTCTGCTCGCAGGTCAACAATGCTGCCAGGGGCAGAAATGCCGTCCACAATTTCGAGTGTACCGTCCTCAGAAACCGGGACGTTCATAAAAAAGTTGATGTTGCTCACCATATCCCGCTTGCCTAAACCGTAAGGTGCGAGCGCAGTCAGGAAATTTTCGACGCAGGCGTGCTGATAGCGTTTGTCCAGTCCAAACCGCACCGAATTGCTTTCGCAGCTACAGGCTCCGCCTGAGGTGTCATGTCGTCCGCAGGTGTCATTCAGAATGGTCATCAGCACTCGACCATCATTTGAAATCAGTTTGCTGCCCGTCGTCAGATAAAGATTGCCCTGAGCCACGGTTGTATCCTGGGCACTGTAACGCTCAGACGGATCATCAGCACTGTAAACCAGGAAATCAACTGCCTGATTGCCGCCCAGATCTTCGATTCGCATGATCTGTCCCTGCTTGAGCACCCGCGACCAGGGATGCCGGGCAGGAACCACTTCGTCGTAAATTGCAGTTTTGGGATCGAGCTGGGTTGATGTTGTCGTCATGGTTTTATCCCTTTCAATTAATCCCTTTCAGTTAGTCTTGAGCAAACAAAGCATCTGTATTGACAAAGCCGCGCTCTGCTTCAGGATTGGCAGTCCGGCAGAGGTCATCGGCGGCGGGAGCAGGGGAGTTCCAGACTGTGACTTGAATGGCTTTGGGTTCGTAAACGGTGCTGGGGTGCAGCGGATGGGGACAGTTCGAGAGGACGACCAGCACATTCATTTCGGCGCGGAGATCGATAAAGCTTCCCGGTTTCTCGGCTCCCTGCACAAGAGTCATTTTGCCGTCTGGCTCGATCGCCACTCGCGTAAACAGGTTGAGGTTGGGTGGGATATCGCGCTTACTCAGCCCATATCGCGTCACAGCTCTGCGGAAACTATCGCGAGCGTTAACCCAAAAATCACCTTCCCCATATTTCGCCGCATTACTGGCGGCATTGCTGCACCCGCCGAACAGGTCATGATAGCCAGACGTATCTTCGGTAATCGAGAACAGCACGCGCCCCATGTCGGAATAAATCACCATGCCCTTTTTCAGGAAGGCATTGAACTGAATTTTGGCAGTATCGGCAACGTTGAGTCGCTCGATCGGATTATCAGCGTTGTAGCAAATGAGAGAAACGCCCTGAGAGCCTTCTAAATCAGTGATGCGCAAAGTATTGCCCCCTTTGATCACGCCATGCCAGTACGCGCTACCGGGCAATTTTTCATCGCGCAGAATCAAACCCAGATCGAGGCGAAGCACTGCTCCGTCAGGGGGAGTCGTCTCTGGAGATGAATCTGAGTTCGGCAAATC
The DNA here is from genome assembly GCF_014695615.1 of Leptolyngbya sp. FACHB-711. Classification (NCBI taxonomy): domain Bacteria; kingdom Bacillati; phylum Cyanobacteriota; class Cyanophyceae; order Leptolyngbyales; family Leptolyngbyaceae; genus Leptolyngbya; species Leptolyngbya sp. FACHB-711. The sequence continues at coordinate 540 of NZ_JACJOR010000283.1, read as the reverse complement.
TGAGTTCGGCAAAACAGATGATTGCGCCATAGAATCCTCCGGTTTCGGTTGAATGATCAGTTAAAACAGAAATGAAACAAAAAACGAAACTGAAAAGAAGGAACTAGAATCACGCTGCCTTCAATAACAAAGCCCAGGAGTGACCAACAGTTACTCAAGTCCTGTATGGTTCTCCCGGGCTTTTTTCCCGCCGTGTGACTAACCTGGCTTCAAAGCTAGAAGCTCAAGCTAGCTGCTTCTCTTGGACCAGCCATCACGCCAATTACAGCCCGATCGGAACCCTAGAAGCGAATCCTATTCAGTTGCGATTGAATTCAATTTTGATTCAGCCTATGTTAGATAAAACCGCTTTTGGCAACATTAGTCAAGCCCAATGAATCATTCAACGGGTGATTGAGGGGTGAGCCTGGGACTCAATGCCAGCGGGTTGATTTCGCTTATATTAGCTCATAAGTCACTGTGGCAGCGGCAAACGAGGTTCTCTCGGCACGATCGTAGGTGGGCTAAAAGCAGGCTTAAACCTGAAAGGAATATTGGGTT
>NZ_JACJOR010000282.1:0-16306 GCF_014695615.1 Leptolyngbya sp. FACHB-711 | reverse complement strand
GCCGCTGAATCGCCGCCTGCGCCTCTTCGGGGGTAAACACTTTAGGACCATTGCCGATCGGAACCATTGCCACATCGGGACGACCCATAAGAATTTGCTGCTCGGTGGTAATCGGAGCCGCCGCGCCGCCCAAGTGCAGCACATTTACCCCGCCCTGTCGCCATCGCCACACCACGTTCGTGCCAAAGCGTCTGCCGCCTAAATCATCGTGCGGTGTCCGAATGCCCTGAAGCTGAAGTCCGCGAAACTCAAATACGCCCGGTTCAAACAGCACACGCGGGTTTCCGGGCAGCCCATCGACGACCCCTTCATCTAGCAGACGGCTACTAATCAGCACCAGATCCGCCTCCACTTGCGGAGCACGGTAGCCCGCCGTACAACCGATCGGACGAAATGGATTGACCAGAATTCGCAGCCCGGTCCCGCTGAACAAAAAGCAGCTATGGCCCAGCCACCGAACCGATAAACTCTCTGCCCCCTGAGCTAGCCCCGGTGAAACTTTCCCGATCGCCCCCAGCCCTGCCGTCGCCAACCCTGCAGCCGCAGACTGTATAAACTGTCGTCGCTTCATAAATTCCTCACTCCAAAACGCGCTGGGGCTGCTGACGGGCAAATCCCTGCAAGCCATTTAACCACAGCGAGCTCCCAGACGGAAACCGATGTGAACCAGTTTCCGCGATAGCGGAATTGCTATACCCCCACCGCGACCCGATCGATCGATTTGAGGAAATTCTTTAGCAGAGCCTTGCCCGATCCAGTCAGCACGCTTTCCGGGTGAAACTGCACGCCTTGCAGATGAGGATAGTCACGATGGCGCACTCCCATGATCGTTCCGTCTTCGACCCATGCAGTGATTTCTAGCTCTGGCGGGCAGGTGGTGCGATCGATAATCAGGCTGTGGTAGCGCGTAGCGGTAAAGGGATTCTCCAGTCCCTCAAACACGCCAACGCCCGTGTGATAGACCGGGGAGGTTTTGCCATGCATCAGTTCCGGGGCAGCGGTAATCTTGCCATGATGCACATAGCCAATCCCCTGATGACCCAGGCACACGCCCAGCACAGGCAGCTTAGAACCCAAAACCCGAATCACCTCTAGCGATACGCCTGAGTCTTCAGGGCGACCCGGACCCGGCGAAATCACAATGCCGTCTGGCTGAAGCTGCTCGATTTCTGCCAGGGAAATTTTGTCGTTGCGATACACCCGAATGTCTGCGGCGACCAGATGTTCTGCCCCCAGTTCTCCCAGATACTGCACCAGGTTGTAGGTAAAGCTGTCGTAATTATCGATTACAAGAAGCATGGTAGATCGAGAAGCGAGGGGGAATAGGGAATTAGAAAATTAATTAGGGAATTCGGGGAGGGAGATGGTCGATCGCACCACTTCCAGCAGCGGGGGCAACAGCAGCGATCCTGCCACAATGACTGCCGCAAGCGCGGAAACTAGAACTGCACCTGCCGCACAGTCTTTAGCAATCTTAGCGAGTTCGTGATAGGTCTGTCTGACAGTGAGATCTACCACGGATTCGATCGCTGTATTCAGCAGCTCCATCGTCAACACCACACCGCTCGTCAAGCCAATGATTGCAATTTCAACCCGGCTCAAACCCAGGAGAATGCTGAGCAGGAGCGCGACCGTGCCCATTGCCAGGTGAATCCGAAAGTTGCGCTGCGTTTGAAAGGTATAGCTCAAGCCCGCCCAGGCATAGCGAAAACTCACAAACAAGTTGGATGCCACCCGCCAGGAAAGCGATCGGTTCGGGGAAGGTTTCACCGATTGACGGGGTGGAGCTTCGGTAGATAGGTTTTGAGTCATAAAGGCGGCTGGGCAATGAGCGTGTCAAGAATAGCGTAGGTCAGAAGAAGCATTTGCAGTGTAATCAGGGACGCATATCCACAAGTTTTCCTATGCATGGGCTGAGCGAATGGTTTGACGGTAATCGATCTCGCTGCAGGATGGCATCCCCCCAACTGGGCTTGAGCTAAATCTTCACGATCGGGCTGTTTTTTCCTGGGCTTTTCCCTGCCACTCTGGGGTAATCTGCACCCTTTGAAGCAGAGTGTCCTGCTGGTCGAGCATTTGCTGAAGGCTTTCCTCATCGGGGTGATCCCACCCTACTAGATGCAACAGCCCGTGAGCGGCTAGCCACGACAATTCGTAAGCAAGAGAATGTCCTCGCTCTTGTGCTTGTGCGGCTGCCGTCTCGACTGAAATAATAATGTCCCCAAGGTAGAGCGGCATCGCTGCCTGCATCTCTTCTGATTGGGGATAGTCTACCTCCAGCGCAGCAAATGCCAGTACATCAGTCGGCTGATCTTTCTGGCGATATTGCGCGTTTAAGGTCTGAATTTCGGCATCATCCGTCAGGCGCAGGCTCAGCTCATAGGCAAACCGGGGCGGTAGATCTGCCTGGAGGCAACTGAGCCACTGCGAAAACCATTTCTCCCAAGTTAATTCGGCAATGGGAGCCGTTTCATCGTCAAAATAAGCATCCTGAACGCTCACTTCGATCGCCATCTCCCCTCCCATGCTTCCTAAAACTGCTTCATCTGGGGAGCTGCTGGATAAATTTTCCGTCATGCGCTACTCCTAGCGCGTTAGATAGGCAAGACCGACCAGCACGGTCAGTAAGCCGACCGTTGTCAGGGCAAAGTGATAAATCGATGTGCCCCGCTTTCGCACCATGTTTCGCATTGCCAGCTTCACATAGCTTGGCTGTGGCTTTATTGCCGGAACTGCTGCCGCGCTATCTTCGGTGTTAGCGGGGGAATGAACGCTGGCATTAACTTCAGAAGGCTGATTCATAACTCAAGCCGCTTTGTCGGCATCGACAGGTTTATTGTCTCGTTGCTGCTTACCGCTTTGCAGGTAGGCTAGTCGCTCCTTCGCAGACCGGAAGATAGGGTCATCCGTTACGAGTAGAGGCTTTATTACTGGAAGTGGCTTCCTGCGTGAATTATAGCTTACCGACGATCGCTGCTTCATGCCGATCGCTTTGCGGTCAAACCTGCTGAAACCAGAGCCGTGGGAGAACGAGTTAAACCCGGTTTGCTGGCTTGAGTCACTTGGCGACATCAGCGATCGCTTGAGGATTAGGGTCGCCCCAATTTACGCTGCATCTGTCGGAGACACTGCTTGAGATAAGGCAAATTAGGAGTTTCTCCACCGTATCGCCAGCACACATAAGCCTCGGTAATTTCTTCGATCGCTTTTGCCCGGTCGAGCGAATAGCGGCTGTGGCAGGCGTGAGCATATTCTAGGGGCGTTTGGGCGATCGGCTTGCGAAATCCCTGATGGTCGAGCCAGCGCAGCATTTGCTGATAAATTGCTTCCATCGGCGGCAAACGCTTGAGCCAGCGTTGATATCGCCACTGCTGCCAGCCCTGCCAGAGTAGCCAACCCAGAAAACCAAGTCCGGTCAGGAGTCCTGCACCCAGCAATAACCCAAGCCAGCCTTGCGTAAATAGTCCCATCATCCAGCCGATCGCCCATCCAGCAATTCTCATGAACCATTCAAAAACACCGTTGAGCCAGCCTGTGAGCGGCGAAGGTAGCCATCCGGCGATCCAGTTCCAGAACTGCTGCAACACGCCAAACACGCTGGATTCTTCGATCGATGGCGGAACCAGCGGATGTCCGGGAATCGGGTCAAAGCTGAACCAGCCGAATTTGTGAAAATACACTTCGGTCATGGCGTGAGCATCGGTGTTGCGAACCACATAGTATCCGGTCAAGGGATTGAATTTTCCCGGAGAAAAGCCCACCACTAATCGAGCCGGAATGCCGATCGATCGCAGCATCACTGTTAGCGTTGTCGCAAAGTGATCGGGATAGCCGCCCTCGTACTTGAATAAAAAGGCTTCTGCTAGATCTTCCCCATCCGCCAGAAACGGCAAATCCGGCTGAATGCGGTAGTTTTGCTTGAGATACTGCGTCAGGAACAGCGTCTTTTCGTAGGAAGCGGTTAAGGGTTTTGGCGATCGTGCCAGAATTGCCTCTGTTTTTTGACGAATTTGCCTGGCTACAGCCGCAGGGAGCTGCATATAGTTTTCTAGTTCGCCGGGATAGTTCCCAGGTGCCGACTGCAGCCGAGTTCGATCGCGATAAGGCACGGCTGAAATAACGGTGTAAGTCAGCCCTTCAGATAAGGGAACGGGCGATCGCAGTCCACTTTCTCGATCGATCGCAACTTGATTGGTCGGAAAGTACAGTTCTTTCACTTCATACAGTGCCGGAATCAAATTGGGCAGATCGGCAACCACCGTGTAGGACTGCACCACTTCCCGAGTCCGATTTAGCGTCACTGACCACGGCAAGTTAAAACGAAACGTCCAGCTCGGACGCTCGACCTGCTGGATGTCTGCGTCTTGATTGCGCGAAATTTCCCAGCCCTGCCCGCTATAGCGATCAAACGCCAGCACCCGCCAGAAGCCCGGAGCCTGCGATCGAATTCGCATTACCACCTGCGGCTGCATCATGCCGCGCAGATTTTGATTGATTTTGGAATTGAAGCCGTAATAAGACTGGGGGTTAACTGTGCCTGCGCCTTCGGTGGGAGCCAGTCCGCCTGACCCGTTATTTCCTTTTTCTTCTCCTGCTTCTGGCGATCGTCCGGGCTGCACATAGCCGGAATTGATAATTTGGCTCTGCTTGAACTCTTCTTGAAGCGAGATCGGCGCACTCACCGGAAATGTGCGAATTTGATAGCCGGGAAAGCGCGGCAGCAACAGAAAAATTCCCAGTCCCAAACCCAGTACTGCCAGCAGCACCCATCCCATGCGTTTTGGAGCCAGATCCGCCCGAACTCGATTCAGCGTGGGAGTTACCAAGCCGATTTGCGATCGATAGTTGAGGATCAGCACCGGAACCGCCAGCCCCAGAAACAGCAGCAGCACAGGCGCAAATGCCAGCGTTTGGCTCAGGGTTGCCGCGACCCCAATCAAAATCAGTCCGATCACTGCTGAATAGCCCAAATCCTTCCGACGGGGCGTATCAAAGCTGTGAAACACCTGGAGATGAATCAGCAGCGTTGCCAGCGCGATCCGCGTATCGTTGCGCTCCACCCAGATCCGCATAAAAAAGATCGCTAGAGCCACCAGCATCCCGATCGCAATACAAAACTTCACCGGAATATTGCGTTTTCGGCGGTGATAGTGGCTCCAAACCGCTCCCACCACACTGACCGGAACTGCCCACAGGCTCAAACCCTGAGCATCGGTACTGTCTGCAGCAGCCACATCGATCGCCACAATACCCACCGTAACAAGCCCCTGGATCAGCACCCGCAGCGGAATTGAATCTTCTGGTTCCGGTAAAGGCTGAGACTCGATCCGCTGCCAAATCTGACGGAGCAGCGGCAGCTTCAGAATCGGATTGAGAGAGGCTTGAGATTTCCGGGCAGGAGAAGACATAAACCGCGATCGCAATTTTCGCTTCTATGCTAACCAGACCTGCCCATGGAACGGGAGAGCGATCAACAAAATTCGGTAGATTCCGCAAACTTTCAGAACCCGAACTGTAATGCCATTGGAACTATGGCTCAAGCGGCAAACGCACGGCAAACACCAGCGGCGCATCGGATTTTGCTAACTCAATCGTGAGCGTCATAGACTGCTCTATGCAGATCGGGCTGAGACTAACGCTCAAATTGCCCGCCTGCGTGCAGGAAGCGATCGATTCAAGGGCGGCTTGCTGAAACCGCACCGTGCCACCTGTGGGAAGCTGGGCATCGATTCGCACCGTACCGGATTCTGGATGGTACTGCACCTCCAGCATGATTGCTCCTGCATCGGTCAGCCAGGAGCGACGAATAGCGGCACGGGGCGAAAGCGTGAGCGTCATTGCCTCAAACATCTCGCGGGCTGCTAGCAGCGACAGCACCATTTGCTGCGGACGAGATGCCTGATTGTAATCGGTGAGAAAGCCTGGGTTGGCGATCGCTGGCTTTGGCTCAGTCGAGGTTCCGCCCCGAACTGGGGAAGCGAGAACCATCCCTGCCAGCTCATTCAGCACTGCTCCTTCTTCGGGAAACAGCGATTCGACTGCCTGGACGAGTCGCCGCCCTTCACGGAGAGAAGACTGCATTAAATGGCAGCACTGCTCAAACAAGGATTGCAGCACCGAGTCGGGTAGGGCGATCGGCAAATTGAGTGTCTTGAGGTGAGCAGCCCAGATCGGGACAGGTTCTTGAACAGGGAAGCTTAATCGCTCTCCCGTGTGAGGCTGCTCAGCGTCAGGGTAGGCGTAGGATTCAGAATCGTATGGAGAGTCGTAGTGGTAATCGTGCTGCTCAGTTTCCCAGGGGAATCGCGGCGGATTGCGCTCAATTTCTGTTTTGAGCTTGTTCTTCAGCAGCGCGTGAAAACGATGTTGCACAGCAGGTATGTCTCCGAATGCAAGTTGCGAAGGGTCCTCATCAAGCGGCATACTCGTGTTCTCTGGGTTGGAAGTCGGTTGACCTGTTCGATCGATTCGATCGCTGGGGTCATTAGCATTCCTCAGAATGCCCTCCGCGCCAGCAGAACTGAGTGGCTCAGCAGAAAATTGCAGGTTCACTGACCCGGTTTGTTCAGGCTCCGCTGCCTGATTCCAATCCCCTGATGGCGCACCACTTGCCGGGTCTAGTGTTTGCAACAGCCACACAACGAACTGCTGTATGGCTTCTGCTTCATTATTCATTGGTAGAAGTCCCTGCTCCGGATATTAAATTGTTGCGAATTTCCCAGGCTTGTTCAAGTAATTTAGACCATTGTTTTTGCAGTTGGGTCGGGGTAATGCTGAGAGCCTGGGCGATCGACGCGTCTGCCATGCCTGCCTGCTTACGGCTCAGGAGTTCCTGCTGGCGGGGCGTGAGGCGATCAGCAAACTGCTGCCACTGCTGCGGCGTTAGCCCGAAATTGCGCTCCAGGTCGGCTTCCAGCCATTGATGCACAAGTTCCCACTGGTGGGACAGCGCAAAGCGAATCAGGTGATATTTAAATCGCTGCTGCAAATAGTCTCGCTGACGGGCAGTAAGTCCCAAAATCGCCTCGATCTCACTGGTGGGTAAATCTTTTAGCCGCAGCGCGAAATAGTCGGCGCAGTCTTGCTGCTGTCGCTCCTCTAGGTAATTCATCAGCTCGGCGATCACCGTATTTCGCAGCGTATCTTCCTGCAATTCTGGCTCTTGCGCCACCATTTGTTCCCTGACCTGAGGCATGGAAACGGTGCTGCGCGAAGTATCGCTTTCGTTGAGCGTGCCCTCGGCTGCTTGCTCCATGTCCACCATTGTTTCAGGCGGCTGCTGCTGCGAGAAAGTTTGTGCTCGCAGAATAATGAGCTGCTGGCTGCGGCGACCTGGAAGGGGAATGCGACGTTTGCCGTACCGTTCTGTGAAAGCCATATACTCTGCCAACTCCAGCAAGGTGCGGGGACGATAGGTGGCAGGTAACTGGTTTTCGCGCCGGAAGGCATTCAGCGATTCGATATAAAATCCCTGCAAAAAGTCTTCGATCAGGGTCAGACGTGCCTGATAGCTGGACTGTACCTGAGGGGGGGTGATGTAGCGGTAAACTACCGCGCTCAACGTGCTGTGTAACTCGATCCTGCCCCGGTGTGACCCCAAGTCATAGTATTTGAGACACTGTTTCAGGCGATGCTTTGCCAGTGTGGTAGACCAGGTTTCGACTTCACCCGACGCCTGAATCCGCTGGCTTTCTGAGCAGATGCGGGAAACTTCTTCGGTCAGCCGATCGGCAACTGCTCGACATTGAGCTGCGGGCGATCGAGTTGACTGCTGAAGTTCCTGGAACAGAATCTTAAAGATTGCTTCCACACAACTACTAGGCTTTTCCCGCTGGAAGATCGACACAACGTTCGCACACTGAAGCTTGTGCATAAGGCAGTAATGAGATGCGATAAACAGGTATCCGTTTCCAAGGCAGTTTTGGGAGCATACAAAACTCCTAACTGCCAGGAATCAGCCCTGATGGACAAGATAATAAGGTCTTAAAGCCGAGCTTGAAATTTTCGTTTCGAGCTTTTCGTTTCGAGCTTTTTATTGGGGTCTCCCGGATATTGTCTTGCCGCTTGGAAGAATGCGGTAGTTGCGTCGCCTGATTGTGTCGCCTTGTGGTAGAGCGGTCTAGACTGGGAGGACACCCTTCAATAAGATTGCTACACCCCGATCCAGTATGAAGCTTGACGAACAGATTCAGGTACTAATTGATGAAGCTCCTCGCTATGGAGCAGAGCCAACCGATGTAAATTATGTTGCACCTGTCCTGAAAGCCATCGCCGAACGGTTAAAGCACCCTCAGTATTATATTTTACAGAACCTTGAGCAGGAGTGGCTCACGATAACCATTGCCGACCAGACTCAGCCAGAAGTGACCAAGACGGTCGTATATGCTTTTCCCAGCCTGGAGGCTGCTAAAGCCAACACCAGTACACTCCATGATCCGCAGCTCGTTGCTTTACCGATTCCAGTGATTCATTTGCTATTCCAGATGCTAGCAATGAAGCCGATCGATAGCATCGTCTTTTTTGAGACTTCAGCAAATCTGCAATCTGGAATGGAGTTAAGCAGACAAAATCTTCAAATTTTAATTGAACAGCACCTACAGAGTCTAAGAGGTGCTAACATACCACCCGACATCGCGTGAATCTAGCGTAATTTCACACAGGGCAATAAAGTTTCGATTAAAGCAGTGCGTGGAATCACCCAGAAGGATTGGAGCTGAGGTGAGTCTGGAGGGCAAAAAATGCTTCCTGGGCTGCCGCCTGTTCTGCCGTCTTTTTGGATTGTCCGCGACCTTGCCCCCAGCATTGACCGTTGATCCAGACTTCGGCGGCGAATCGCTCGCTGTCGCCATGCACCGGGTTTAGCTCCGTCACGCGATACTCCGGTAAGCCCTGATGCTGGCTTTGGGTCATGGTTTGCAGTGCCCCTTTATAGTTGTGCAGGGCAGGGTCGCTGCGAATCACTTCCCCAAGCTGATGGAGATGGCTGTCCAGCCAGGGATGAATCAAACTCAAATTCTGGGTGCTGAGATACAGGGCGGCAAGAATTGCTTCCAGGGCAGCCGCCAAGCGGGTATCCAGTCCGATGCGATCGATCGAGGCACTGTGGGAAAGGATCAGATAGCGATCGATCCCGTAGCTTTTGGCAATCTGGGCAAGCAGACGATCGCTCACTAGAATGCTGCGAATGGCAGACAGTTCGCCTTCGGAAACGTCAGGATATTGCCTGTACAAAAACTCGCCTGCTGCCAGTTTCACCACCGCGTCGCCTACAAACTCCAGCCGCTCATAGTTTGCTGTGGCAGAAGCAGTCGGATCGGTAAGGGCCAGATCGAGCAGTACCCAATTGACGGGACTCTCTGCGGGTAGTCCGAGTTTGAGAATAAGCTGCTGAAGCTGTTTCTGGCGGCGGGGGTCAGCAAGCATCGCACCGAGGCAGTTTTTTCAAAATTAATCGGGAAGAGGCGGTCATAAGCCGGGTTCTGTCTCTTGGAACGATTCGCCCCAAGGAGCAGTTATCTATCTGGGATGCCTGTTACCAGACACCTCTAGCGGATTTCGCAGCGTCCAAGAACGCTACCCGGAGCGGGAAAAAGACCAACCCTTGCTCCTTCAACCTTGCTTCCGACCGGGGTTTACCGAGCCAACGCCTCTCGACGTTGCTGGTGCGCTCTTACCGCACCTTTGCACCCTTACCAGGAATAATCCAGAATTTTGAGTTCTAAACTGTCCTGGCGGTATGTTTCTGTGGCACTCTCCTCACGCTTGCGCGCACTGGGCGTTACCCAGCAAGTCTGGTCTTTCGGAAGCCCGGACTTTCCTCAGGCAAAATGCCCGCAACTGCCTCGCCTCCTCTTCCCTTGATTCCAGTCTATTACTTGTTGTGGCTTGTCACTGGGATAGGTTAGTCGGGGAGCCAGGGAAAATATTCCATCAGCGACGCTTTTTCAATAATGAATTGGCAGGGCACATAAGCCCAATATTCGCGCTTCGCCCCGTCGGCAATGTTAACAATTTGAAACAATAGCCGCGCTGTGAATTTGAGTGAGGCTTGGCGTTCACTAAATAGGGCAAACTGTCCGGCATTTGCTTTCTCGACCTGCGCCAGATCGATGATCGCCCCCTTTGCCACCAGCGTTGTGCGATCGTCATTGGGTTTTACCAGATCTTCGGGTGTGAGAACGGCTTGCAGACTGCGACCGGGGGGAATCGTGCTTTTAATTTGCGGTTCAGAGAGGCTATCGGGCGTGAGGTCAGGAATGAGGTGAATGACGCGCCGGACTTTTCCTGCAAAATTTGTCATGGAGCTGCTGTCCCAGTCGATCGCGATCGTTGCTGTAGCAGACTTATTTTGAATAATGCCTGTCACGGTGGCGGGTTGATCTGAAAAGTTATAGCGACCTTTGAAGCTAAAGTTGATGTCGAGAAACTGGCTGAGCGGTGTATCAGCAATTCGCTGTTCGCTGAGCTCCTGGGCTAAAGCTGCTTTATCGAACAGGATGATCGTTTGCTCTTCCAGCGAGTCGATCGCCCTGTAAATCACATAGGCGATGCTAATTAGATAAACCGCCAAAATAATCAGATCGGTCTGGTTCATGACGAAGCCAGGTGAAATTCGCGCAGGGCGGGCAAAAAGTTTTTATTTTCGTGCTGCGATCGACTGAGCTTAATCAGGGCAAATCGCTGGAGCGGCGTTAAACTTGCCCATTGTTCTGGGGCGAGCAGCACTCCCACAGACTCACCTTGAGCTTTCACACTTTCGGGAATTTGCGTCACATTTTGCCAGTCGGGATGGGGATCGATCGCCAGATCCGAAGGGGTTTCGCCGGAGTGCGCCTGAACCATCTGCTGGAGATGCGACCGATAGGTCTGAATTTCTGTGGGGGTTTCGCAGGGCAATTCGACCAGTGTTTGGCGATCGGTCTGGGAGAGCTGATTCCAGTGGGGCAGCTTCAATTTCACCCCGCAGGTATCAAGCTTGTAGCGCACACACATGGGAATGCAGCGCAGCGAATCGACAAAATCAGACTCAAACTGGAAAAAGTCGGATATAGAGTCGGGCATGGCGCAGAGCATGAAGAGGGGAATGAAGGGGGATGACAGGTAAGTTTGACGTACTCCCCCCGCTAAATCAAGGGGCTTCTGACACTCCGCTCATTTGCTCATCCACCCCTCAACTCATTTCCTCGTTCCCTCAAACCTCGACCGTGCCCAAGTTCCAATCGACGATCGCCAGTTTCGGGGCTTTGCTATCGTCAAACCAGCTCACCAGTTTAGCAAGATCGGTTTTGTTGAGAATGCCGATACAGCCTGCCGTTCCGGGCATTCCGACGGGGGCGTTGTTGTCGAGGTGGAAGCCTATGCCAGTGCGTTCTGTAGTAAACAAAGGATTCATCGTGATCCAGACTGGACCCAAGCCGTCGTTTGGATCTGCCCAACTGCGCGTGTAGTCGCCTTTGGTGCCGCTTGCCCACTCCACAACACCGAGCGACCAATAGCCTTCGGGCAGCGGTTCCATTGAGCCAGATTTACTGAGTTCCCCTGTGCGGAATGCCTGTCGGCTGCCTACGCCAGAAATCGCAGGCAGTTGATCGACGATCGCCCCGTTTCGCGTCAAAGCCACCTGAAGTTCGACCAAGCCGTTTGCGCTGGTTTTGCTGGTGCGGTTAATTCGCACAACGGACTCGCTGTTTCCGGCAGCGTTGAAGTTAGTTTTCAGGCTGTAATTAATAGTTTGAGCACCATCGCCTGCGACCTGCAAGAAATAAGTTCCGCGATCGAGATAGCGTCTCACGCTCGCAGATAAATTGGTTTTGGTCGAAAGCACCTCCCCAGCATCGATCGTCCCATTGTTGTTGGCATCGCGGATCAGGCGCATTCCTGTTTGATTGGCGGCTCCGGTTAAGTCTGCGGAAAAGATGCCCGCCTGGGTCAGGTTGAACTGAAATAAGTCATCGCGGTCGGTTGCGGAAACCTGGTCACTGCGGGAAAAGATGGGGGAAGCGATCGTTTCTGCACCGCTTAAACTTCCAGTTACAGAGCTGTTACTGGAGCCATTGCCAGAATTACTGCCGGAACCGTTTGCAAAATCCCCTCCACTGCCATTTCCAGAGCTTGCCACGACTTCAGTAGACATTCCTAGCGAATAGCGCGTCAGTCCTTCATCAAACGCATTCACTTTAACGTAATAGGTTCCAGCACTAAGCTGTTGCCGGATGGATTCGTTGGTACGTCCGTGTCGGCTTGATTCTGCAATTTCATCTCCGGCTGCATTCAGCAATAGGATATCAGCATCATTACTCAGACGATTCAGCGTGAAATTCACCCTTGCTGTTTCTGTGATATTCACGCGATACATATCTACTGCATCAAAGCTCGAAATGCGGTTGCGATAGGTGCGTTTCATCTGGTTGAGGTTGCCCGCATCCAGAGCCGTTCTCATTGCGTCGCCACCGTCTGCAGTGCTGCCTTTGCCGTTCAGATTGAGCGAGTAGTTGACGCTGGTATTTCCATCAGTGGACACCTGGATGTAATAGGTCCCGGCACTGAGACGCTGATTGATCGACTCACTGCTGAGATTTGCCCGCAGCGATCGACCCAGTTCTTTACTGTCAATATTAAGCAGCCTTAGATCAGCATTGCCCGAAAGCTGACCCAGCTCTAACTTAATCTGGCTGCTGCGCGACAGGTCAAACCGAAAGAAGCGATTTTTGCTGCTGCCGCCCACAGCATCCGACCATTTAAATTGCGTATTGCCGCTCAAGTTTCCTAAATTTGCTGCATTGCTGGTTGCAGTTCCAACCGAAGCGGGTAAACCATTACGGCGGGAAGTATCCACAGGCTCAATATTCAGTCCGCTTTCCAGTCCACCCAGCCGAATAAATCGAAAGCCATTGCTCGATCGTGACTGGGTTCGGTGAGCCAATCGCAAAGATTCCGAATGAAGCGCATCCTGAGCCAGTACCGCAGCAGACGATAAACGAGACGACAAAGACCCTTCGCGCAGCCGGGAAGGTTGAGCAGCAAAATTCGATCGCATATCTTTCTCTGAATTACCTAAGCAGCAAGCAGCACCTCGCTTTCACCAGCCCGGAAATCTCAAAGATTTCGCTCTTAGGAAAGCAAGTCTGCGGTTTGAAAGTAATGACTGGCGATCGAGCAGAGAGTTCCGCTCAGAGTAAATCTCGATCGGGGATAGTTTCGATCGGGGATGGTTTCGATTGAGAAAGAATTCGCTGACCCTAAATCAATGCCCTATGCCAAAATGTATGGGTTATGCATGGCGATCAGCTTCAGCAGCAAGGCTTTAACAGGCGGTAATTCAGCAGACCTATGACGAAATTTGTATTTGTAACGGGCGGAGTCGTTTCGAGCATCGGCAAAGGCATTGTGGCGGCGAGTCTGGGACGCCTCTTGAAGTCACGCGACTACTCGGTGTCGATTTTGAAGCTTGATCCCTATATCAACGTAGACCCCGGCACGATGAGCCCATTTCAGCACGGTGAAGTGTTTGTGACGCGAGACGGCGCAGAAACCGACCTGGATCTGGGACACTACGAGCGATTTACCGATACCTCTATGTCGCGGCTCAACAGCGTGACCACCGGTTCGATCTATCAGGCAGTCATCAACAAAGAGCGGCGCGGTGACTACAATGGCGGCACGGTGCAGGTGATTCCCCACATCACCAACGAGATTAAAGAGCGAGTGATGCGCGTTGCCAACGATACAAATCCTGATGTAGTCATCACAGAAATCGGCGGCACGGTCGGCGATATTGAGTCGCTGCCCTTTTTGGAGGCCATCCGGCAGCTTCGTAAAGAAGTGGGGCGCAAAAATATTCTCTATATTCATGTGACGCTGGTTCCCTGGATTCCGTCAGCGGGTGAGATGAAAACCAAGCCGACTCAGCATTCGGTCAAGGAACTGCGATCGATTGGGATACAGCCCGATATTCTAGTGTGTCGCTGCGATCGTCCCTTGCCGAAGGGATTGAAGGAAAAGATGTCTGAGTTCTGCGATGTGCCTGTGGAGTGCGTGATTACGTCCCCGGATGCCAGCAGCATTTATGAAGTGCCTCTAATTCTGGAACGGGAAGGTTTGGCCCAGCAGGCGATTGATATCCTCCAGCTAGAGCAGCGTCGGCCGGATCTGCGCCAGTGGCAAACGCTGGTCGATCGGCTTCATCATCCCAAGCAGCCGTTTGAGATTGCGATCGTCGGGAAATATGTGCAGCTCAACGATGCCTACCTGTCGGTGAGTGAAGCCCTGCGTCATGCGGCATTGGCATTGGGTGGTGACCTGAATCTGCGCTGGATTAACTCTGAAGAAGTCGATGAAAATTCAGTCGATCGCTTGCTGGGCGGCGTACAGGGCATCTTGGTTCCGGGTGGGTTTGGCTCTCGCGGCATCGACGGCAAAATTACGGCGATTCAGTACGCTCGTGAACACAAGCTTCCGTTCCTTGGTCTTTGCTTGGGAATGCAGTGTTCGGTGATAGAGTGGGCGCGGCATGTGGCAAAGCTGAGTGACGCTAACAGTGCAGAGTTTGATGCCAACTGCCAGAATCCCATCATCAACTTGCTGCCCGAACAGCAGGACGTGGTGGACTTAGGCGGTACGATGCGTCTAGGACTTTACCCCTGCCGAATCACGCCAAACACCCTGACCGCCAAACTCTATGGGCAGGAGGTGGTGTACGAGCGGCATCGGCATCGCTACGAGTTTAACAACACCTATCGGACGCTGTTCCTGGAGTCGGGCTATCAGGTGAGCGGTACGTCGCCCGATGGTCGCTTAGTGGAAATTGTGGAGTTACCGGGGCATCCGTTCTTTGTTGCCACTCAGTTTCACCCAGAGTTTCAGTCGCGCCCCAGCCAACCTCACCCGTTGTTTCAGGGCTTGGTGCAGGCAGCATTGGATCTATTGAAGCCGTCGATCGATCGCGTAGAATCCCTGAGCATGGAAATGACGAGCTAGCATCATTAGAAACAATAAGAAGAAACAATAAAAACCCCCAAACACTGGTGCTGAGGGCTGGAGTTCCTGAAAATCGTCACTGGAAATATCATGGCAAGCGATCGAGAGGGGCACAAGAGGGGCGATACCCTTCATCTAAAAAAAATGTACCCCTGTATTCCTACGCGGGTAATATTACACAGGCTGCAAAATGCGACTGCTATATCGGCTGCTAATTGTTTGCTTCTGTAGCCTACTGCTGGGTTGCCAGCCTGCCGTTTCGGATGGTGCAATTCATCTGACGCTCTGGCATGGAGTGAATCCGCCGGAAAATCGGGAAGTGCTGCAAAAGTTAGTCGATCGCTTTAACGAAGTCCATCCTGCTATCCAGGTGGAATCGCTTTATGTGGGACAGGGCGACCAGCAGATTCCCAAAATTCTGGCTGCGGTGGTGGGCAATGCGCCGCCTAATCTCTTGTGGTACGCGCCTACTCTAACGGGACAGTTAATTGAGCTAGGGGCGATCGCGCCATTAGACCCTTGGTGGTCGAGCTTTTCAGGTAAAGCGGCAGTTGATCTAGCCCTGCGATCGTCGATGGAATGGGAAGATCATCTGTGGTCAATTCCCTTTAGCACCAATAACATCGGCATTTTCTACCGTCCCAGCCTGTTTGCCGCCGCTGGAATCACCGAACTGCCTCACACCTGGACCGAACTACGTCAGGTTGCCCAAAGGCTGACCGATCCGACAAAGGGAAAATATGGAATGCTGCTGCCTCTGGGCAAAGGCGAATGGACGGTGTTTATGTGGCTCCCTTTTCTCTGGAGCGCAGGCGGCGAAATTCAGCTTGACTCCCTGGCAAGTCCTGCTGCAATTCAGGCTCTCCAGTTCTGGCGAGATTTACTGGACGATCGCACTGCCATTTTGTCACCCCCCGAACGGGGCTATGAGCTAGAAGCGTTTTTGTCTGGCAAAGTCGCGATGCAGCTTACCGGACCCTGGACGCTCCGACCCCTCCAGCAAAGCGGTGTGGATTTTGACGTGATGCCTATTCCAGCCCAAACCACCCCTGCAACCAGCATCGGTGGCGAAAACCTGTTCTTGTTCAAAACGACCCCCGCCGAAGAACAGGCTGCCCTCACGTTCCTGGAATACGTCCTTAGCGAATCGTTTCAGACCGAATGGGCGATCGAAACAGGCTATCTGCCCGTGAATCTTGCCTCCCGCCAAAGCAAGCCCTACCAGAACTTTATTGCCCAGCAGCCCGTCATGCAGGTATTCCTCGACCAGGCACAACATGGACAATCGCGCCCGATCTTTCCCGGCTACAGCCGCTTGTCTGATGCGTTG
>NZ_JACJOR010000281.1:0-6517 GCF_014695615.1 Leptolyngbya sp. FACHB-711 | reverse complement strand
AGAAACCGATGCTGCTCCCCGCAGCCGCCACGGGGTTGGGCCTTCCAGCGAACCGCGCAGCCGCACCGAAAACAGCCCTGCACCGAACACCTTGAGTGAAATCGATGCTGAGATTTCAACAATGAAATAGAAAGGCGAAAACTGAAACAGCACATCCAGCCCCAAATGCCCTTCAAGACTAAGGCTGTCGAAGCCAAAGAACAGCTCTGCGCGTGCCCCAAACTGCACTGTGTTCGATGTGACCGCAAAATATGCCATCACCCGAATTCGTGCCAGCGGATAATTCAGAATATTAATCGCCAGGCGATCGGGAATCGGGAAGGGCAGCGGCGGCGGGGTGAACTGCGGATGAAAGCCACCCACCGAAATCACAAAATTGCTTTCGTTGCCCCAGGCAACCAGGACACCCAGTCCGCCTTCCAGCGTCATCTGCAAAATCCGCGAATCGTAGAGCGTGGCATAAAACCAGGCACGCTGACGGTCTGGCTCAAATGCTCCCAAAAAGCCGACCTTGAGCTGCAACAAAGCTGCCTCTGGCGTGGGCAACTGCACCAGCAGCACGCCCAGAATTGCCACGGTACCAGGCGGAATCTGAATAATCACGCCCAGGGATAGCGTCACCAGCGTCGGCGTACCCCAGCCCAGCTTCAGCATTCCGCCGATCAGGAAAGTATTGTTGAGTGGGGGGAAAAAGGCACGTAAATCGCTAATAATCCGCGAGGCGTTGGCAACAATATTGCGCGGAAACAGAATTCGCTCTGCCGCACCGCTCTTGATGCCTGCTGCCATTGCCTCCAACCGCATCGTGCGATTCAGTCCCAAAATACCGCCGATACCGTTCAGCGTAAAGCCCAATCCAAGCTGAAACGCCGGACTAAACTCAACCGCCAGAATTGCCAGCAGTGAAAAGCCATCGCTTCCATCTGGCAAGCGCGTCGTAATCAAACCGATCGCCGTCACTGTCAGCGTTAATTTACTCAGCGCGATACTCAGTTCCAGCCCACCCGCATATTCCTGGCGATCGGGATCAAATAATAGAAAACCTCCGCCCCGAACCGCCACCGCATCGACGGCAAGACCCACCCCATTCGGCGGTTTGAATCCGAGCGTGAACTTGCCGCTTTCAAAAATTACCAGTCCCACTAAGCCAATCCGATCGACCGATGCCTGCAGCGACCCCAGATCCAGCCCAAAGCTGAGGGACGCTTCCAGTTTGATGCCCGGTTCCTCGCCTGCCGTTTCGCCGATCGCCAGCCCCACGGTCAGCGTGTGCATCTTCACAAACAGTACAGTCTCATGCAGCGGCAGACTCATCATCAAGCCCATGCCGCCGCCCACAAACCATTTGCGCTTTTTGTAGCCAAAATTAAAGTCAAATTCGGTTTCTAGCTTGCCATTGCTGGTCACAGCATCCAGCATCTTTTTCAGGAAACCATCTGCTGCTTTGGTTGCCAGCACAAAGGCATTTTCTTTTAGCTCTAACTTGAAGCTCTGATCGTTAGGACCAGCTTCCCCTTCCAGCTTCGCGCTGCCAATCCGCAGGTGGATGCCGTTGCGATCGCCCCAGATAACCTCCTTTGCTTCCTCTGGCTCGCCCGCTTCTGACTCGGACGGTGGCTTGGATTTATAGATCAGGCTAATACCCAGCGAAGCATCCGTAGACTCCGGGAAATCCAGCGACCCATCGCCGAAATAAATTAGAAAATCAGGACCGTTGACATCGATCTTGAAGCTCAAATTTTTAGTGATCGGCACTTCCAGCGAGCCGTTGCCTTTGATGCGCGTCAGCACCCCCACGCCGCCATGATCGCGCGGCACCAATACCAGGCTCAGCAGCAGCGACCCTTCGACTTCGTTCTCTTCGGCATCTTTGGTTTTGCCTTTGATCTTCAGCGTCAGCGTTCGGTTCGAGGCAGCATCGGCGATCGGGCTTTCGCTGAGTAGTCCTGCATCGTAGCCATAAACAAACTCACATTCAACCAGCGAGGCGATCGCCACCCCTAAAACAAACAGAATCACATCAGAGGCGCGTTTGGCATCTTCGTCGGTTTGCATATCGTCGATCGACACGCCAATGCTTTCAAAGTATTCGCCGATGCGAAACAAAAGCTGCGTAATGCCGCCAAAGCGAATTCCCTGCTCTTCGATTAGCCTCAGGGCACTGGCTGTAATGTAAACGCCCGGATTTCGCACTCGCAAATAGCCAAGGACGATCGACTCCAGATAAAAGCTGACTGCTTCCTCGACGACAAACCCTGCGGGAGCATCGCTATCCGCCGCTGCCGCCGCTGCGACTAAGTCAATCAGTGCCTGAACAACTCGTGTGATGTCCGACAGCACGCTAATAAAGGCTTGCAAATCAACATCGTCCGCCGCCTGCTGCCGATAAGCGTCAATGCTGGCAAGCGATGCCGGGGGAACATTGAGCGCGGGTGTCGAGCCAGACGGGTTTAGCCCCAGCGACAGCAAAATCTCGCGCCGGACGCCTTCATCGCTGACGCTTCTGGAGATCGGCTCCAGGATGTCTCGAATCTCGCTCACTAACTGCTGCAAATCATTGCGAATGTTCTCCGAACTCACCCTTTCCCCCTCCCCGTGCCGGACTAGGAAATTGTTGGCTGACTGTCTGATGTAGAAACTAGCGTCAGGCTGTACACCGTGTATTCCTGCGGATCGTCGTCTTTTTTGTCTTGCGGATGGTCGTAAATCAACGCGTGCTGCACTCCACGATCGACATTCGTGCCTGTAAACCGCACCAGTCCAAAGTTCGAGGCAAACACCACCGATCGGGCAATTTTGGCTTCGAGCTGCTTTTCGCCCCGACCCAGCACTGCTACATAGCCAGCCTCCGAGTCCGCCGGAATCAAATCGGGCTGAATCCGCGTCGCCTGGGCATCTTTGGGGCGAGCTTCGGCGCTTTCGTCATCGGGTCGATTATCCTTCACCAAACTGGTGCGCCAAGCCCAATCCGACGGTTCGTCAATGCTGCTGCCCGCTGCCCAGCCTTCTGCCGGCAGCACAACCGGAGTACGACGCAGCAGGGCGCGTTTACTACGAGGAATCGCTCCTCCCGGCACGTTCACCCGACCCACCAGATCGATCGGACTATCCCAGCCCAGTCGCGCCACCGGATAAAAAGCTTTGTGCAATAGCTCCTGCACGGTCACGGTTTCGAGCGATCGCTTGGCGACTGCACTCCATTCATTCTTGAGGGCACTGGATGTAACCTGCACAAATCGCGTCGGTGTGGGCTGGCCGCGCTTCCAGTAGTCCATTTCTGCGCTGTAGCTGTAGTGAACATCGCCACTGAGAATCACGACTTTTTTGAACTGATTCAATCGGGCAAACAACGCTTCTAACTGAGGTGCGTCTAGCGACCATGCCTCCATGTCAAATTCCATGTAGCCCGTAATCTTCGGCGTTTGATTCCAGATCACGGACATAAAGAAATCAGCGTACCCGCGTGCCCCCAGCGGCTGTGCCACTTCTTCGATCAGTGCCAGGCCCAGAACTGGAGCCGCTGACACGACAAACAGCAGTTCTGCCCCCGGTGAAGGAGCCAGGGACGCAGGCAGTTGGGCATCCAGGCTAGCAGCACTGATCAATCCCGGTGGATTATAGCGACCGACATAGCTGCGCCTTGTGCGGGTATCGAGCACTGCCGTTGTCGTTGGACCCGTAGGCACGGTAAAGTGCCAGTCAATTTTCGGATCTATTCCCCCTAAGCCAAACAGCGTATCGATCTGGTTTGCGACTGAGGTAACGGGTCCGCCTGCCGCCGGAAACAGTGCCTGGGCTTGCGTCAGCAGTTGGGCGTGATCGCCGGTTTCAAATCGCTTCGGATGATTACCCCAGGCTTGAAACAGCGCAAAGCTCAGCAGTCCATTTCGCACCACCGTAACCCCCAACGGACTGGTCAATACCCGGTCGCGCCAATCCTGCGTCAGATACCAATCATCCGTCACCTCATGATCGTCAAAGATCATATAAGTCGGAACATTTGCTAAAACTCGCTGCACATAGGGCAGAGCCTTTTTGAAGGTCTTCACCTCCTCTAGCTGTTTCTTGTAATCCTCTCGTAGTTTGTTGCGATCGTCGATGCGGTCTTTGCGATCGTTTCTAGAACTTCCGGGAGGGGGTGGCGGATACAGATCGCGCAGATGGGCAGGCAATCCGGAGACGATTGTGTTGGCATCCCGACATCGATCGTCCGGGCATTCGGGAAACAGCGTGTCTTTGCTGGCGAAATCGTCCCACAGCACATTCGACCAGTAAAACAAATACAGCGCGCAGAACTCGCCAAACGACAGGACATGGCTGGACGCTTCTCCGCTGCTCATCCTGGCTTGTTGCCGCACGAGTTCCTGCCGCCAAGTCGTCGGAAAGTTGGCAGTCGTGACCTGCACGTTTTGCGTTCCGCTAGAAGTTGTGAGCGGCAGGGTTTCAGGCGCGCCCAGCAGCGCATTTCCCGCCACGGTGAGCTGGGGCAAAAGCATCATCGGCACATCGTCTGCATAAACCTGATCGCCGGTAAGAAAGAGCTGGTGTGGTCGCTGCAAGGGTTCTGCGCGCGTGCGCTCAATCACTTTGTCCAGTGCCACCAGTCCATCTGCCCCATGTCCATGTGCCTTGCGGCAGGAGCCATGCACAATCCGCAAATTTTCGATTTCGGCTGGAGGCAGCGCAAAGGTTGGTAGCCGCCCAGCTAAGTAACCTAATGCTAGCCGTGTAGGTTCGATCGCCGGACCCTTATCTTCTAAATACTTTTCGGTACTGAGGTCTTTGTTATTTGGACCTGTGAAAACGAGGTTGTAAGCGTAATTTTGACCAGGAATTAGCGGCGAAGCCGTCAGGTCGATCGTCGCCAGCGCAAAGTGCAGCTTTTCGCCAATCCGAATTGAAGCGGTACTGCGTCGATGGGCAGCTCCTGCACTGCCAAAAAAGTCGCTAGCAGTTGGCACGACGATTTCACCTACCCACAGCGCCAGTTCCACCGTCCGCGCCGCCGATAATGCAATCCACACCGAAACCAGCGTTGGCTCAACTCGCCGCACGATCGGACCCGCAAGGATCAGCGGTAGCGCATTAAAATCTGGCATAAGGCAACCCATCCTGCTGAGGAGAAATCGAAGATGTGGCGTACCCTGATATCAATCTCCTGATATTGGTCCTGATGCAGCATACTGAATGAAATAAGCTGAATCAAGTGTGCTAAACCAAATGTGTTAAACGGAAAATGACCTGAAGATAACCTGGAGATAATCCCCAAGAGAACAGAACCTGAGCAAGATCGTTGAGGAAACTGTAACGCTGAGGGATGCACCTCAAACACATTAGTCTCCTACTAATTCAATAACAAATTGCCATAAACAAAGTGTGGCACAACTTTTTCAGCAGGTGAGGAAATGACGGATATATTTACAAATTCACCTCAATATGACGATGAAATTCTGAATCGTTCTATACAAGATTTGAAGTCAAGTTTTTCTTAACAAAGATGAAAGCAACAATAGGGTAAATGTATCGAAAATGATGGAGATAAAGGAAAGGAAGCATGAGAAGAGTTGTTGACCTAAGCAGGTAGGTTGCCCCCTGCTCGGTTTCGAAACCATATTTGTCGTAAGGCAGGCGACCAACGAGTGACCATTGCTGGTCTTTTCTCAATTGGCATTCCTGACTCAAACCGCTCCCCTAGCCCCTCAAAATTGAGGAAACTAAACCAGATTAACCTTACTTTCAAAGTTCCCCTCGCACTTAAAGCGCGGCAAAAAACAATTTGAGGGATTTAGGGAGCGACATAGCACATTGAACAGGATCATCGGAACATCAAGCGGGTTGTGAAGCTGATGATGGGGTTCAAGTCGTTTAACAGTGCCAGAAAAACTCTGAGCGGGATCGAGGCAATGAATAGGATGAGAAAAGGACAAGTCAAAGATATAGAACGAGGAGATGTAATTGCTCAGGCAGCACTCGTGTGTCAAATTTTTGGAGCCGTAGCATAGCCTCGTTCTCTGTACAAGAATCATCTGTCCTCAAGAATTATTCGCGATACAACCGTGCTTGGCGCAGAGAAGTGAAATTCATGGCGATGTCCTCTAAGTTCAATTACCTTCGGTTTTTATTAAGCGAAAAACCAAATCTATATCGTTAATGCTTGACATTGCGCTCTGTTTATTCAACTTGTGGTTTCAGGCTTATTCAGCGCTGGTCAAATTCGGGTAGTTGGCGCAACTGCTCTTGAAACCAGCGATCGAATCCCCGCTTTGCCGATCGCACCCGCAGCCAGTTCATCACGATTATGAATAATCTAAACCTGAGCTATCCCAAGAAAATGAATCAGGCAGTATCGGCAAATGAATGCTGCGGTGACTTTATTTCTGACGAAGATCTCAGACTTTTAGTCACAGCAACTCATGATGAACAGGCGAAAGAAGAAGTGACGATATTTATGAATACCGAAAGTCACGATTATTTTGCCATGTATATCTAAAACGCATATCTAGGCAGCCTTAGTTGG
>NZ_JACJOR010000280.1:0-4654 GCF_014695615.1 Leptolyngbya sp. FACHB-711 | reverse complement strand
GAGGCCGATTAGCACCACCAGACCGATCTGGCAGTAAATATCGTTCGACAAGCCCCGGAAATACTGCATTCCCAGCGCACCTAGCACCGCAAGCGGCACGGTCAGCAGAATGATCACTGGATCGACTACGCTTTCATACTGCGCTGCCAGCACCAGAAACACCAGAATAATCCCTAAGCCAAAGACGATCGGAGCCTGACCGCCCGATTCGACTTCCTCTAGCGCGGTTCCTGTCCACTCAAAGCCCATGCCTGCGGGAAGAACTTGCTGAGCGGTTTGTGCCATTGTGTCAAGTGCCTGACCGGAACTCACGCCCGGAGCCGCATTCCCCTGAATCGAAATCGATCGAAACAGGTTGTAGTGGGTAATGGTCTGGGCGGTCGTTGCCGGAGTCACCGTGACCAAGTTACTGAGGGGAACCATCTGTCCGCTTGCCGATCGCGCGTAGAACTGCCCAATGTCATTGGGGTTCGCTCGAAACTGCTGGTCTGCCTGGAGATAAACGCGATAGTTGCGCTGATCCAGGTTAAAGTCGTTGACGTACTGCGACCCCAGAAAGCTTTGCAGCGTGTTGAAAATATCGTCAATGTTGACACCGAGCGATTTTGCCCGTTCGCGGTTGACTTCGATCGTGAGCTGCGGTGTATTGGCGGAATAGGTGGTAAACACGCCCTGCACGCTCGGATTCTGGTTTGCCGCACCCAGGAATTTTTGCATCTCGCCCAAAAACGCCGTTAGGGGCAGGTTGCCGCGCCGATCCTGCAACTCCATCTGGAAGCCGCCAAAGTTGCCGACTCCCTCGATCGACGGTGGATTGAGCGCAAAGATTCTCGCTTTCGGGATGCCAAAGTAGCCCATTTGCGCTTTTTGAATCACTGACTCGACGCGCTGTTCGGCGGCGGTTCGCTCTTCCCACGGTTTCAGCAACGTGAACATAATGCCCTGGTTCGACGCGACCCCGGCAAAGCTGAAGCCTGTCACCGCAAAGTTAGACTCGACTTCGGGCAACTGCCGCACCTGCTCCGATGCCTGATCCATAATGCGCTTCGTGTAGTTGAGCGACACGCCTTCGGGAGCCTGCACCAGCGTAATAAAGTAGCCCTGGTCTTCTGCAGGTAGAAACGCCGAGGGAACGAAACGATAGAACCAGGCAGTAAAGGCAAGTGCCGCCACAAAAAAGACCACCATTAAATAGCGGAAGCGGATCACGCTGTGCAACAGGCGACGATAGCGGCGGCGATATGCTTCCTGAAAGCGGTTAAACCCTCTAAAGAATCCGGCTAAAGGTCCGCGACCTTCACGACGCTCTCGCAGCAGCAGAGCAGACAGCATCGGCGACAGCGTGAGCGCGTTAAAGGTAGAAATCGTGATCGAAAAGGCGATCGTCAAGGCAAATTGCCGATAAATTGCCCCGGTGGTTCCTGGAAAAAATGCCACGGGAATGAAAACTGCCATCAGCACCAGCGAAGTTGCAATCACGGCTCCGCTCAGTTCCTTCATGGACTGCACGGCAGCTTGATAGGGAGTCATGCCTCGATCCTGCACTTTGGCGGCGACGGATTCGACAACCACGATCGCATCGTCCACCACAATCCCCGTTGCCAGGGTCAAGCCGAACAAGGTTAGCGTGTTGATGGAAAAGCCAAAGAGTTTCGCAAACAGGAAGGTTCCCAGCAGCGAAACAGGAATTGCCACTGTCGGCACGATAATGGTGCGCCAGTCTTGCAGAAACAAAAACAGCACCAAAACGACCAGAATCACCGATTCGACCAGGGTTTGCACCACGTCGCGCAGCGATTCCGACACGAACATGGTGGTATCAAAGGCGATCGCGTACTTCAAGCCGGGCGGAAAGGTTTTGCTGAGCTGCTCTAGCTCTCTACGGATTGCTTCGGCTGCCTGGATTGCGTTTGTGCCTGGACGCTGAGTGACCCCCAGACCCACGGCTTCCAGGTTGTTATAGGTGAGGAACGTGCCGTAGTTTTCCGCGCCCAGTTCGACCCGTCCGACATCTCTAAGGCGAGTCAGGCTGCCGTCATTGCCCGTTTTCAGCACCAGATTTTCAAATTCGCTAGCACTATTCAAGCGGCTCACTGCCCGCAGGCTAAGCTGAAAGTCCTGGTTATCCGCCGCAGGCTGCTGACCGATTTGTCCGGCTCCGACCTGAATATTTTGTTCGCGGATTGCGCTTGCCACATCCTGCACGGTGAGACTGCGACTTGCCAATCGATTTGGGTCAAGCCAGAGCCGCATTGCATATCGCCGTTCCCCGAAGATCTGGATATCGCCCACACCGTCGATCCGCCGCAGCGCGTCCAGCATCAGCAGATCGGCATAGTTGCTCATAAAGAGGCTGTCGTATTCGCCGTTCTCGCTGTAAAGGGCGATCGCCATCAAAAAGTTGCTTTGCTGCTGGTTAACCGTCACCCCGGTTTGAATCACCGATTCCGGTAGAAGCGGTTCAACTCGCGATACCCGGTTTTGTACGTTTACCGTGGCAATGTCCGGATCTTGGTTGGCAGCAAACGTAACCGTAATCTGGCTAGTGCCGTCACTGCCGCTAGACGAGCTGAGGTAGCGCATTCCCTCAATCCCGTTGATTTCGCGCTCCAGTACGTTAGTGACGCCGCTTTCGACTGTTTCTGCGTCTGCGCCCTGATAGTTTGCCGTAACGACCACCTGTTTGGGGCTGATGTCGGGGAATTGGGCGATCGGCAGTGTGGGCAGCGCGATCAGCCCCAGAAACACAATGACAATGGAACAGACAGCGGTAAAGATCGGACGTTGGATGAAGAATTTGGCAAACATGAGGATTGCGGGTGAGAGGTCAGAAGAGCCAGCGCATTGGAAAGTTGAGGATTGCGGATTGAATCTCTTGTGGGATGGGAAATAGTGGGATGGGGAATATATGGGATAGGGAATAAAGGGATGGAGCGTGAATTCCTTATGGGCTTGGGCTGGTGGCAGGACTGGGAGACGGGCTGCCTGCGGGAGCGATCGTGATGGGTGCGCTATCGGTCAGGTTCAACACGCCAGAGACAATTACCTGATCGCCCGGATTCAAGCCCGATCGCACCTGGTAGGCGTTGCCTTGAATGTCGCCCAGTTCGACTTTGCGCTGACGAGCAATTTGCTGGGGTTGTCCATCGGGTCCGGGCTGACCCTGTTCTACCACAAATACAAATGTTTCACCTGCAATCCTCGTTACTGCATCGGTTGGAACTAGCACGCCAGGCTGACTGTTCCAGATCACGCGGGCACGCACAAACTGTCCGTCGCGCAACTGACCTCCGCTCGGAAAACTCGCTTTTGCCAGCACCGATTGCTGTGCCGTATTAACCTGCGGCGAGATAAAGCTAATTTGTCCAGAGCCGATCGCCTGTCCCTGCTCGTTCACCAACTGCACCGGCAACCCGATGCGGAGTTCAGGCGCACGCTCGATCGGTACAGAGATATTCAAATCCAGATTTTGATTTTGAATGATGTTGGTGATCACGGTGCTCGACGTTACAAAGTCACCCACCTTGACCGGGATGGTGCTGACTACTCCAGCGATCGGGGCAGTCACCCGACTTTCACTCAAATCCGCTCCGGCAGTTGCCTGATCTGCCTGGGCACGACCGACACGGGCATTTGCTTCATTCAAAGCAGCCACCACCGCCCGCACGTTTTGTTCTGCTGCTTGCAGGGCAGCCACCGCCGTATCGCGGTTGTTCCGGGCACGATCGAGGTTTTGGCGTGACTCAGCCCCTTCTGCAGTAAGCTGCTGGAACCGGGCAAACTCCGATTCTTGCAGCCGCACATCTGCCTGGGCACGCTGTCTTTCTGCCTGGGCTGCACTCACCTGGGCCTGTGCCGTGGTGCGAGCTGCCTGAGCTGCTGCTACATCTGCCGCTGCGCCGCTGACTTCGGCTTGATTTTGCTCTGCGCTCAGCTCCACGATCGGTGTACCGGGTTGCACCCGATCGCCTGACGCGACAAAAAGATTCACAATTCGCCCATCGGTTTCGGGACGCAGCTCAACTTTACGCTGGGCTTCTAACGCGCCGACAAACTCAGAAGTGGTCTCAACCCGGTTGGTTTCGATCGGTTGTACCTGAACGGGAAAAGCGGGGGGTCCTTGAGGTCCGCCTTCGCCGCCACGACTGCATCCAGTCACGATCGCAGAAATCATTAGCGTTGCGCCGAGGATCTGACGCGACAAAGAGAGGGGGAGCCTGCTCAATTTAGCCATGCTGAACACCAGAAGAAGAAATGAGTGCGATCGAAACTTAAGGAAAAATCGAACTTAAGGAAAAAGCAGAGGGAAAAGCGGTTTGCTGGGCAGATTCCTGGGAGAGAATTGGGCTGACCCAAAATGGTCCGAGTTGCCAAACTTGTCCGGGTTGAAAGATGCGCTAGCTCATAACATCGTCCTTTGTGAAAGCTTTTGCGGTGCTTCTCTCAAACCATTCTCAAACGATGATTAGTGATGACTTAGGAGTGATTACTTGAGGAAATTGACTGCAATAATTCGCAGGGAATGAGTTTCGTAGTCTGACCGAGCCGAAGAGCGTTTTTTACAGTTTATGAATCTCTTTATGAATCTTAAGGTTTTTAACAGAAAGGCTCAACACCTCGATCGCTGCATAAACTGACATGTTCCAAAGTGCTT
>NZ_JACJOR010000028.1:0-4119 GCF_014695615.1 Leptolyngbya sp. FACHB-711 | reverse complement strand
AAGTGGTATGGGTATGGCAGTGGTTAAAAGATGTTTAGACTTGCATCAAGGTAAGCTGTTGCTAGAGAGCCAAGTTGGTATAGGTACAACATTTACGATTAGAATATCCCAGCCTGATAAAGTTGGTTTTCTGCCATGACGATCGAAAATCTTGAGGCAGAAAATTGAGCAGCAAGGTAGCTCAGGAGGCATTTAGGGAAATAAAGAAGAAGGAGCAAAGCCTGTACATCAATCGTTACGAGTTTGGTCCCTTTGGCTAACCAGCAACCATCAATATAGGTAAAACACTACTTACTGATCGTTTATGCGCTCAAAATTGCATCAGGCTAAAAGACAAGGTTCCAGTCATCTTCAATCAGATCACTGGAACCTTAACGCACTCAAAATTGAGCAGACTTCTTCAGACGCAATCGCAATTAAGCAAGCACAAAGTTGTTGCTGCTGAGGGTGCTGGCTTGAATACCCGCCAGAACTGCCAGCACTTCACTACTGCCTGCCGCCTGCACAAAGGCATTTGCGCTCTGATCGCCGCTTCCCTGAACCAGAGTTAGCTGTTCAAAGGTAAGTCCGCTCAGGCTCAACAAATCATCTTCGCTGCTGAAGTCGGTAATGGTATCTGTGCCTTCTCCGATCGCCAGCCTAAAGATGTCCTTGCCATCGCCGCCCGTTAATAAATCATCTCCTGTACCGCCATCCAAAGTGTCATTCCCTGTAGCACCTCGCAATAAATCATCACCACCCAATCCCTCAATGTAATCATTACCACCAAGCGCATTGATTACATCATTAGAACCATTCAATCCAGCAGTGCGGTTACTGCGATCGTTAAGGAAAGTGACCGTATTCGAGTTCAATACCGTATCGACATCGGCATCAGCATTGATCACATCAAAGCTATCACTGACAGCATCTTCCCCGTTGAAGATAAGATTGCCAATTTTTCCGCCTCCACTTCCCTCCAGGGATAAGTTATCTAGATTCTCCAGATCAAAGTCAGGCAGGACAGCTCGAACATTGTTAACCCCCTCAAAAGTGATGACTAGGTCTTCACCGCTCTGCGTGAGCAGCAGGTTACGAGCCGTTAAACCTTCCCCGGTAAACTGAAGCGTATCGACTTCAGCGATCGTTTCCTCAGAGGGACTCGTTCCCCGACCCACACCGCCAAAGTTACTGATCTGTGCGCCTTCTCCCAATCCGATTTGCGTTACGCCCTGCTGATCTTGAACATTCAAGGGATTTTGCAGCCGAATCCCAAACAGGGATTGATACATCATCCGGTAAATTTCAGTGTTATCAAGCGTGCTGGGCAGAATGTCAGCATTTAAGCCATAGGTTTTTGACACAATGCTACCTGGAAAGTCGGGAGTGCCAACCCAACCGACCGCAAAGTTGCCTAGCGGACCATCTAAGCTTGGTTGAGAGGGGAACGATCGCCAGGGATTTTCAGGGCTGGCAGTGCTGCCATTAATGCCATCCAGGTAGTTTGGATTATTCCCATTGCTGTTGACGAAAGGAACTTCCGGCTGCGATGCTGCAAGCTCAGGGTTGCTGGCATCAAAGTTCCCGGTTGGACGAGTGTAGGGCGCAAACTGAACAAGCTCCAGCCCCCCTGCATCACTGTCTGCCGCCGTCACGATCATAGTATTGGGGTCTTGAGTATTCACATAGTCCATCGCCACGCCGATCGCCGCATCTGCCCGTCGAGCCGCTTCGACTGTTCCAACAGCATTATTGTTGTTGGCAAAGTTGTCGGTTCCCTCTTCTTCCAGCACCACAAAGAAGCCATCCGGGTCGCGGTTGACAATCTTCAAGCTGGCATCCAGCATTTCAGCTACAGTCGGAGCCGTTTCCACATAGAGCGGTTGCGGATCGGCGGTATTGAGTCCCAATCTTTCTTCAGGAACGTCAAAGAAAGTATCCTCTGCCGCAAACACACCTAACAGTTTTTCAGGCGGATTTGCACCATTGACAGTTGCATTCATCTGCTCCTCGGTGTAAACCACGGTGTAGCCGAGGGATTCTGCCAGTTCAATCAGGTTAATCGTTGGACGACGTTCTGGGCGGATTTCTGAAGCATCGATTTCAGCCGTGACGTGAAATCCAGTTGTGCCGATCGGCAGCATATAGAGTTCCCCGCCGCCCATGATCACGTCCGTTCCAGAGCGAATCACCTGCTCAATGATTTCAGCGTACTTATCTCGTGCCCGAATGTTATTGCCCTGACGATTTGTTGTTTCAGCCGCAAAAGCAGCCGTTCCCGGCTCTGCTAATTGACCCGACTGGATCAATGCCGTCGCTTTACCCGCTTCGATCGCCTCCTCTAAAATCGTTTTGCCCCGGTTGCCCGACAGCGGAATCACCTCAGTATTGTCCTCTTCTAGCCCAAAGGACTCTGAGAACACCTTCACCCCATTGGCGTGGGTCACGGCTCCGGCATTTGACGTTCCGGTAAGCTGGTCTTCCATGTGTCCCAGGTAGACTCCAGCATTGCTCATCATGTCCCAATTGAGCCTGCCATCAGGACCCAGATCAGTGTTACGCAAAGCCATGTAGTGAGAAGGACTCGTGCCATCGGGGTGAATGAAAATTACATTTCCCGTCGTGCGAGTTGCTTCAGGAGCAGGAATCGGAGGCTCAACTCGTGAGGGCAATTCTGCATCAAACAGGGTTTCGTACATCAATTCGTACATCCCTGTGTTGTCTACCGTAGATGGCAGTTTTTCGGCATTCAAACCATGTGCCTTGCTAACGATCGAACCCGGCACATCCGGCGTACCGACCCAACCCACCGCAAACGGAAAAACATCCCCATTGGCATCAGGAGCGGCAATAAAAGGGGTTGTGTTTGTTCCCTTCGTACCGTCTAAAAGATTTTGGCGCGGTTCAGGATTAGGATTCACACCGATCGTACCTACCGGAGCAGTCGGATCATCTCGATCGACCACTTCTAACCCGCCTGCATCACTATCTGCTGCCGTTAAAATCAGCGTGTTGGGATTTCGTTCAACAAAATCAAGGGCAACCCCGATCGCCTGATCGGCTCGAATTGCTGCTTCTACGACACCCGAAGCATTGTTGTTGTTGCCGAAGTTATCAGTACCCTCTTCTTCCAGAATCGTGATCGAACCATTATTAAAGTTAGGATGACGCTCGACTAGTTGTTGCGTTACTTCCAACATCTCACCGATCGTGGGTGCAGTTGGAACAAAGAGCGGGCGAGGGTTGTCAGTATTTAACCCCAACACTTCTTCTGTGACATCGTTAAACGTATCCTCTGCCGCAAACACCCCCAATACCTTCGTTGGTGTCGTAGCGTACTTGTTTGCATCTAATAACTCAAACAGTTGATCACGGGTATAAACAACCGTGTATCCTTGACTCTTTGCCAGTTCAATCAGGTTTTCAGTAGGGCGATTGAGCGGATTAGTGCTAATGGCATCCAATGTAGCAGCACTACCATGAAAACCATCCGTTCCTACAGGCAGCAAGTTAATTTCGCCGCCCGCCAGAATGAAATCAACTCCAGATAAAATCACTTCTCTGGCAATGTCTGCCTGCCGTTGACGAGGAGGAACCCGTCGATCATCGATCGTCGTTTCGCCGACCTGAGCCACAAAGGCAGCCGTTCCCGGTTCAATAATTGCACCGGATTGCACGAGAGCCGTGACTTTATTGGCTGCGATCGCTTCTTCAACAATCGTTTGACCCACCCTACCCGATCGGGCAACTACCGGAGAGCCGTCTTGATTGAGACCAAAAGATTCTGCGTAAACCTTCGTTCCCGTCGCGTGGGTAACTGCTCCTGCATTAGAGGTTCCAGTAAGCTGGTCCTCCATGTGTCCTAAATAAACACCTGCATTTTCTAATCGATCCCAGTTAAGCCTGCCGTCCGGTCCTTGAGAGACAAATCGTGCCGCTGCATAGTGAGAGGGGCTCGTACCGTCAGGGTGAAGGAAAATAACGTGATTACCGTTCGTCATAAAACCTCAGAGCGTTAGCAAGTTGAAAAGCACAAGGGATCGTTGTGTTACCCGAAGGAACACGTCGGCAAGAATGGAAATGGTTTAACAAAACCCTAGATTAGGGGATGAAAACTGATGCTTGGAAAGAATTTTCAAC
>NZ_JACJOR010000279.1:0-9119 GCF_014695615.1 Leptolyngbya sp. FACHB-711 | reverse complement strand
ACCGTCACCGACTGAGCGGGGTCAACCAACTGAAATAAATCGCGATCGCCCGACAAAATCTTCACCCGCCACCCTTCTGAAGCCGCCCGTCGCGCCAGCGTCCCAATCACATCATCTGCTTCGTAGCCCGGTGCAGTGACGATCGGCAGATTCATTGCCGTCAACAGTTCCCGCAGATTGTGCATATCAGGAATAAAATCTTCGGGCGTGTCTGGTCTGCCTGCCTTATAGGTTTCGTCTGCCTCATGCCGAAAGGTCGGATCGCCCAGGTCAAAGGCAACTGCAATGTGATCTGGCTTTTCTGCCTCGATCGTATCCATCAGAGCTTTCAGAAAGCCGTAGGACACGCTGGTCGGAATTCCGGTCGAAGTTCGCAAGCCACCATCTCGCCCTTTGGCATGGGCAAAATAGGCGCGAAACGCGAGGGAATGTCCGTCAATCAGAATAATTTTGGGCTGGGAGGTGGCAGAAGACATGATGAGGGCGGGTCGGATGTGGGGAGCAGGGAAGCAGGGAGTGAGAAGGACAGAAGGGCGATCGTAAGTTTATCAGATTGAGTCAGGGTGGACGAAGTTTTTCTTTTTTCGAGGCTTCTTAATGCTGCCTAGATTTTACTTTGGTGAGTTCGATCGCGTTTGCCCAGTATCGAAAGTCTCAAGTTTTGCAGGAGGCGATCAGGTGAGATCAGTCCTACGCCAATAATACAAATGTTCTGTATTCAGAATAGCGAAACTGGTCAGGGATTTCAGGGTATTGAAGGGTGATTGGACAATTACCTGATTCCCTCAGGATCTGAGTCCTATGTCCCAATCGCAGTTGTTGAGACACTCAACCAATCACCGCTTTGTGCCTGACCGATCGCATAAACGTCAAACTTGGGTAAATCAGAACCAGCGATACGCGCTAATTTCTACTCAAACCTGGTGTGCTTTACAATAAAAGTTTTGCGATCGCCTTCCCTATTCCCCATTTCCTCTACTGCCGAACAGACCATGAGCTACTTTCGCACTGCCGTTGACCAGATGACGGGCTACATTCCCGGTGAACAACCCAAACCCGGTACGCCCATTATTAAACTCAACACCAATGAAAACCCCTATCCCCCTTCTCCTCAGGCGATCGAGGCTCTGCGTCAACTCGACGGTGAATGGCTGCGCCGCTATCCTGATCCGTTTGCGAAAGAGTTTTGTCGGGCAGTGAGTGAAGCTCTGAGTGTGCCGCCAGACTGGGTGATTGTGGGCAACGGCAGTGACGAGATTTTGAACGTGCTGATTCGTGCCTGTGCCGAGGGGGGCGATCGCAAAGTCATTTACCCAATGCCCACCTATGTGCTCTATCAAACTTTGGCGGCAATGCAGCCTGCGGCAGTGGTCGAAGTTCCCTATCCTGAAGACTTTTCGCTGCCGATCGAGGCTTTAGCAGAAGCAAAGGGAGCCATCACGTTTATCGCGTCGCCCAATAGTCCGTCGGGTCATACTGTGCCGCTGGATGATTTGCGGAAGCTAGCTCAGCAGGTTTCTGGGGTGCTGGTCGTGGATGAGGCGTATGTGGATTTTGCAGAATCTTCTGCGCTGCCGCTTGTGTCGGAGTTTGACAATGTATTGGTTCTCCGTACCCTATCGAAGGGCTACTCGTTGGCAGGATTGCGAATGGGATTTGGCATTGCCCAACCGTCGCTTTTAAAAGGACTCTTCAAAATTAAAGACAGCTACAACATTGATGCCATTGCCACGATCGTCGGAGCTGCCGCAATGCGCGATCAGGCTTACAAAAATGCCTGTGCCGAAAAGGTAAAAGCTTCTCGCGCTCAGCTCACAACCGACTTAAAGCATCTCGGCTTCACCGTGCTGGACTCCCAGGCAAACTTTGTCCTGGCAACGCCGCCCACTTCACCGCAAACCAACGCCGAAC
This sequence comes from Leptolyngbya sp. FACHB-711, assembly GCF_014695615.1. Lineage (NCBI taxonomy): Bacteria > Bacillati > Cyanobacteriota > Cyanophyceae > Leptolyngbyales > Leptolyngbyaceae > Leptolyngbya > Leptolyngbya sp. FACHB-711. Next base: position 7,208 of record NZ_JACJOR010000279.1, on the reverse strand, counting down.
AGCTTTATCTGGCACTCAAGGCGCGAGGCATTCTGGTGCGCTACTTTAAGCAGCCCGGATTGGAAGACAAACTGAGGATCACGATCGGAACCGACGAGCAAAACCAAACGCTCATTGAAGCCCTGATTAGTCTACTGAAATAGCAAGAATTCAGGAATTCAGGGAGCCTCATGATATGAAACGGAGCCTTCTCCAATCCTCAAAGTTCCTCTCCTTAAAGTTCCTCAATTCGGCGGGATTTAGGGAGCAATGCAATCGCTCGAACACTCCTCCCACCCCTTCCCAAGTTCCGGTGGCTCATGCGGAATGAGCAAATTATCCCCTGGCTGTTTTTGGCTCCTGCCCTGCTGCTGCTCGGTATTTTTGTCCTATATCCGATCGCCTATCTGGTCTATCTCAGCTTTACGACGGGCAGCTTCACGCGGGCAGGGGTTCACTGGGTTGGAGTGCAGAACTACGCAAGGCTGATCACTGATTCTGATTTCTGGCAGATCGTCGGCAACACGGTTTACTTTACGATCGCCACTGTCATTCCCAGCCTGGTGCTTCCTTTAGGACTGGCAGTGCTGCTCAATCGCCTGATGCCTATAGGTTTGCGGGATGCGCTGCGAACGGCTTATTTCATTCCCTCGGTAACGTCGATCGCCGCAGTTGGATTGGGATTTCGCTGGCTATTTCAGACCGATGGAGCAGTGAATCACTTTCTGGGCTGGTTTGGCATCAATGCCGTACCCTGGCTGAGCAGTCCGGTTTGGGCAATGCCCGTGCTGATTCTCCTAAGCGTTTGGAAGCAGATTGGCTTTAATCTGGTGGTATTTCTGGCAGGGCTGCAAAACATTCCTCAGAGTCGCTACGAAGCCGCCGAGCTGGATGGCGCAAACGACTGGCAGCAGTTCTGGTATATCACCCTGCCCGGACTGCGATCGACCCTGATTTTTGCTGCCACCACCACCGTGATTTTTACGCTCCGCAGCTTCGAGCAGCCCTACATCATGACCGGTGGCGGTCCACTTAATTCCACAAATCTGCTGGTGTTTTATTTGTACGAGCAAGCATTTGCTCAGTTTGATTTTGGCTACGCCGCCGCAATCACGATCGGGTTACTGCTGGTGACGCTGGGGCTAGTTTATTTTCAGGTACGTGGCTCGCAGGCGAGCGAGTAATCACTGACTGATAAAACAAAGACCCCCGACTCCTGTAAGAAATCGGGGATCAGATGTTTGAAAAGCCCTAAATTTTACCTTCTTTTGGACTTTCAAAGTTTCCCAAGATTGGGAGATTTAGGAGGCGACGCAGCACCGTAATGTGCCCTTTAGCCTAAATCTTTGTGCCGCACTCCGGGCAGAATTTGCTATCGGGCAGATTCTTCGTACCGCAGTTGACACAGAGCGTTGGCTCAGCTTGCTGTTCAGAGGGGGCAGGCTTGGGTAAACCTACCATCTGAGCATTGCTCTTGCCCGGAGCCACCATCGGGTAGCAGTTTTCGTCGCGCTTGACTCGCACATCGAGCAGTACCGGCCCCGGATATGCCAGCATCGCGGCAATTCCATCCTCTAGCTCAGATCGATCGCGAATGATCATGCCTTTCACGCCAAAGGCTTCTGCCAGCTTGACGAAATCGGGCATTCCCGGCTGCATATCCGACGAAGAGTACCGCTCGCCGTAAAAGGCTTCCTGCCACTGCCGCACCATGCCCTGCCAGCCGTTGTTGATGATCACCGTTTTCACGGCAATGCCAAACTGCGCCAGTGTTCCCAGTTCCTGACAATTCATCTGGAAGCTAGCATCGCCGCTGATGCAAATGACCTGCTCGTTGGGCAGTGCTACTTTCGCCCCCATTGCCGCCGGCATTCCAAAGCCCATCGTGCCCAAACCTGCACTCGAAATCCAGCGGCGTGGACCGTTCTTGAGAAACTGAGCCGCCCACATTTGATGCTGCCCCACGTCGGTGGTGTAGTAAGCATCAGGAGCCTGCCGCCCGACTTCAGCGATCACTTCCTGGGGCGAGATTGCCTCTGGGTAGGAAGGCACGATCAGCGGATAGTCCTGCCGCCAGCGATCGATTCGGTGTAGCCATTCCTGGGTTTGATTCGAGTTTGCCGGAGTGCCGTCTTCGCTGCCGCGCTGAAGCAGGTCAAGCAAAACCGTTCGCACATCGCCCACGATCGGCACATCAGGAATGCGGTTTTTGCCCACCTCTGCTGGGTCAATGTCAATGTGGATCACTTTCGCCCGGGAGGCAAATTCATCGAGCTTGCCCGTAACGCGATCGTCAAACCGTGCCCCTACCGCAATCAGCAGATCACACTCTGTCACGGCAAAGTTTGCGTAGGCAGTGCCGTGCATTCCCAGCATTCCCACTGAGAGCGGGTGATGCTCGTCAAATGCGCCAATGCCCATCAGCGTTGTGGTAACTGGGATGCTGTAGCGTTCTGCCAGTTCCTTGATTTCTCCGTGGGCACCAGAGGCGATTGCCCCACCCCCGACATACAACAGCGGACGACGCGCTTCCCGAATTAGCCTTAATGCTTGATTGACTTGGCGCGGGTTGCCCTTCACCGTCGGACGATAGCCCGGCAGCCTCACATCGCTCGGATCAATCGGAACATAGTCGAACTTCATGAGTGCCACATCTTTCGGCACATCCACCAGCACCGGACCCGGACGACCCGTACTGGCAATGTGAAAAGCTTCAGCGATAATGCGCCCCATATCTGCCGGATCGCGCACCACATAGGAATGCTTGACGATCGGCAGCGTAATTCCGTAGATATCGGTTTCCTGAAACGCATCTGTCCCGATCGCGCTCAGCGGAACCTGCCCCGTGATAACCACCAGTGGAATCGAATCCATTTGAGCAGTCGCGATCCCAGTCACTAGGTTCGTTGCTCCCGGTCCCGATGTCGCAAAACAAACGCCGACTTTGCCTGTGGCGCGGGCATAGCCATCTGCCGCGTGAGCAGCCCCCTGCTCGTGACGAACCAGAATATGCTGCACATGTCCGGCAGTTTCTGCCCGATATAGCTCGTCATAAATTGGCAGAATCGCCCCACCGGGATAACCGAAAATGTGGCTCACGCCTTGTCGTCTGAGGCTGTCAATCAGCGCAAAGGCTCCAGTGGCTTCAATAGGCTTGGTTTGAGCGGCGGAACGGATCGTTTGAGCGATCGTGGCGGCTTGAGAGGGTACAGGGAGAACTTTACCCATAAAGATGAATTCTGTATCTGCTGTTGCAATTAGGAATAATTAATTTAGTCTAATTCCGAAAGGGGATTCCTGTCGAGGCTCCAGCAGCAGAATAAATTTATGCTAGATTGGCGCAATTGCAGGAATTGTCAAGCCTACAGGCCTCTGCCGCAGATCGGTCGCTGGGTAATCGGTCAGGATTTGATAACGCAAGCAAGGACATGGCTCTAGACTGGATAAGAAGATTTACTCCTTGATAAATCCATTCAATCGCTAGAGTCGATACACTGGCAGAGAGTGACTCTTTGGAGCGTGAGGGTCACCGTCCGAGCGTAACTTTATCAGAGCGTCCCTTTGTCGAAGACAAAACAGCGCAGCTTGTCGAAGACAAAACAGCGCAGCCGCTAAACCAGTAAGAGTGATGTTGAAAGGAATGGGTGACCTGGATCGCTACTATAGAGTTCTTGAATTGGAGCCTGGCGCGTCTCTAGAAGAGGTGAACCAGGCTTATCGAGATCTGGTCTTCATTTGGCATCCCGATCGCATTCCCAAAGACAATCCTCGACTCCAGGAAAAGGCACAGGAGAAAATTAAAGAAATTAACCAGGCGCGGGATTTGCTGCGTTCCCAACGGCAGAATGAGCGACAGAACGACAAAGCCCAGCCCAAGTCCTCGCCTGCTCGCCCCCCTTCTCCGCCCAAGCCTTCTGCCCAGTCGGCTCCACCTCGCTACTATTACTACCAGCCGCCGCCCCGTCCTCATGCCAATCCGGCAGCAAGCAATAGTTCAAGTTCAGCCCGATCGGATTCTCAGTCACACCGATCGAATCCACAGTCGCATCAGCCGCCGCAATCCCATCAGCCGCCACAGTCGCATCAGTCGCCGCATCAGCAATCTCATCAGCAAACCTATCGTCCGAGCGGCTATCCGCCTAATCCGCAGTCCTATCGCTCCTATCAGCCGTCTCGTCCTGCGACACCGCCCCCACCCTCATCAAGCTATCAGTCACCGCCTCGATCGCAGCCGCGTTCCCAGTCTCCGGACCTGAGCGGAACCGATTTGAGCGGGGCAGATCTGAAAGAAAAGGATCTGGCTGGGCGCAATTTGAGCCGGGCAAATCTCAGCGGCGCAAATCTCAGCGATGCGTTTCTGCACCGGATTAACCTGTCAGGCGCAAACCTCAGCGGCGCAAATTTGTTTCGGGCAAACCTGCTAGAGGCAGACTTGACTAACGCCAACCTGGAAGGCGCGAACTTGATCGGGGCAGACCTCAGCGGGGCAGACTTGAGCGGGGCAAATTTGCGAGGAGCTAAAATCGCCGTCTCCGATCGCCTGATGGTAAAGCTCACCGGAACCCGGCTTCAGGGCGCAACAATGCCAGATGGCACGGTTCGTTCCTGATACTGCAAAATTTAGAAACCCGGATTATTTAAGAGACACCCTTATTCAAGAGCGCATTTATTTATTTAAGAGGCGCACTTAACAAGAGATGCACAAGAGACGCAAGAACATTTGCGTCAGCAGTCCTGGCTCTACACGGCCGTTAGGTCACTGAGGCTGATTGGCTTTAGGGGGCTTTGAAGCCAGGATGAAAGGCAGTTTCTCCGAAGTCCGCAGGCAATTGCAGCCGTTCTTTAGCTTTGGTTCTCTGGTTCGGAGTGTTTGCTTGCCTGACTCTAAATCTTTGCGAAGCTGCAATATTTAGTAATGCGTTTGCAGGAACTTTATGGTAATTTAACTATATTTGAAACTTGTCTCATCAAAAGTTTACGGTCCAGGTTTTAGGTCGGTGGTTTGCATTCACCGCGAGGTAAGCCAAGAGTTTGGGGTAAAGCCCTAGCGAGCAGAACTACTCCCGCTACTCTGGAAGCTATCCCTTGTCTGATTGCACCAGCGACTTATTGACAGGTGTGAGCGATCGGTGAATGGCAGGGCAGGGTGCATGAATGGATTTTATTAGGGTGTAATCGCCAATCGCGAAAGCGGCAGTATTTGGCGGCATTTTCTGTCAACTCTTGTCCCTTTTGAATCAGGGATGGACATTGTGGAGCGTGACAAGATTTCCATGGGTCAACCTACCTCAAATCTGCTGTTCAGCACCATTCCGCCTGAACGGATTGGAATCAGTGGCGAGTACGACTACCACGGTTTAGCAAAGCGAGTCACCGCTACCCTGAAGCAACACTTTGAATTGGACGAAATTCAGGGGCTTCGGGTCACGCAGCGGGGCGCAGTTGTCGTCATTCTGGGCGCGATCGTCAATCAGTGGCTTCTCATCCGCCTGGTTCGGGTAGCAATGGGTGTGAGCGGAGCAGCGGACGTGGAAGTTAATGGCGTCAGCGTTGGGTATAGCCTGCGGTATTACCTGGAGGTCAAACCTTCACGCGCCGGATTGGGAAAGCTCGTTGGCGCGATGAACCATTCCCTTTAGCCTTTGTAGCCTTTTAAGCAAATCAGGAATTAGCAATCAGGAACTCCAGCCCGTAGGCGGCTTTAAGGTCGCAGGTATCGTGATCCACAAGGTTGGTGTCGCTGAGTTCCAGATTGTAAAAATCAATCCACTCTGGGTCGAAATAGGGGCCGGCGTGCCAGGTTCCCACGTTCAGCTTGATAAAGCAGTTTCCCGGAATGTGAAAGGCAGCGATCGCTTCCGGCAAGGGGCAGGTGGCTGAACCTGGTGACGCGACCGCAATCAGCCAGGGTTTACCTTCGAGCGAGCCAAGGCATTGGGTACATTGTTGGTGGCGGGTAATGCGAGAAAACTTTCGTCCCCGCTGCTGTAGCCGCATAATGTAAAACCGAGGAATTCCCCGATCGAGCTGAAGCTGAGCATCTGCTGCGTCGTACGCGTTTCCGTCCTGGCTGGCAAAAATTACCTGACCATAGGGTCGAAATGCTTCGGCAGTAATAGGTTGAGCAATCAGAGATTCCAGGGAAACCGATGAAGACATGGCTCAGGCACTGCTTTAACAGGCTACGACAGCATAATTTTCACAGTACGCCAATCTCAGCAAAATTTCAAAGCTCGATCGCTTTGCAGTTTCCCCAGGGGCAAGCGACCTGGAAATCGTCCTATAAATTGTCCTGTAAAGAAAAGTGGTTCGCACCCCTACCGACTCCGATTCTGCCAGTCCCTCGCCACTTGGTCGATGCCATAAAACCGCTGCCAGAAGCGATCGACCTGCTTCGTAGACAGCACCTTAGTCATCAGGTTCACCAGAAAGTGACCGCCCGTAGCGGCAATGTAGCGGGGCTGGGGCTGGCGATCGGTCAGCGCACGAATAATTACTTCGGCAACCTGTTCGGAAGTCCAGGCACGACGATCGACCTGCTGATCGAGCTGTTCGAGTTTCTGAAAAGCCGCACGGTAGGGGGTGTCGAGCGGGTTAGCGATCGTTTCCAGCACGCCCTGATTAATCACGCCAAAAAACTCAGTGCGAACGGGTCCAGGCTCAACTACGCTGACCTGAATATTAAACGGCTCCAGTTCCATTCGCAGCGCGTCGCTCAATGCCTCCAGAGCAAATTTTGATGCGCTATAGAGCCCACCAAAGGGAAAGGTAATGCGTCCGCCAAGGGAGCTGATATTCACAATTCTGCCGCCGCCCTGCTCGCGCATCGTGGGAATCAGCGTTCGGGTCAGTGCCAGAGGACCGAGAACATTGACCTCAAACTGTCGCTTGGCTGCTGCTGCCGGAATTAGCTCGCTCGGTCCCATTTGTCCATATCCGGCATTGTTGACCAGCGCATCCACTCGTCCATAGTGAGCCAGTACCGTTTCGGCTAATGCAGTGACTTGCTCGGTTACCTGAATGTCGGTTGGAACGGTTAGCACTTCTGCGCCTGCAGCTCGACCACGATCGGCAACTTCCTCCAGCTTGTCTTTACTGCGAGCTGCGATCGCCAGACGAATTCCCGGATGTCTCTCTGCCAGGACGATCGCCAGAGCTGCACCAATGCCAGCCGACGCACCAGTAATCAGGACAACTTGTTGGGCGAGAGGAGAAGTCATGGTAGGGAT
>NZ_JACJOR010000278.1:0-5324 GCF_014695615.1 Leptolyngbya sp. FACHB-711 | reverse complement strand
CATCAACTGCTTTGCGCCGCAGGTCATCACTGTAGGGGGAAGGCATCGGCACTCCTAGACGCTTGTTTCTCGCTAGCTTAGCGTTCTCACCTGATCTCGTAAAGCTATAGTGGGCGGAATTGCTTTTACCCGCCATCGCGATGCTCCCGCATTTAATGCAGACGATCTAGCAGATTTGAGTGCGCTATGTCTTCATCTCTCGACACGGCTTGCAGAACTGCGTTCAAAACCTATTATTTCCGAACTGGCTAGCAGTAATGCAACGTCTTCTGTGAAGGATCGTCTGACTCTACGGGAAATGCAAATTGCCGAATTAGTTGCTCAAGGACTTACCAATGCTCAGATTGGTGCAGCCCTATGGATTACTGAACACACGGTGAAGCAAGCATTGAAGCGAATGTTTCGCAAACTAGAGATTTCATCACGTGCGGAACTGGTGGCACGAATTGCAAAATTCAGTAATAAACTTGCAGCATCCTGAGTAGTGGTTAATCTTTGACGTAATTGAGTGTTTATCTAAAAAGATTAGGTTCTACAACTTGCGGAAAACTCTCAAAGTTGCGCCGTACCCAATCCATTCCGACCTCGTTGTTCAATCTGATTCGTTGAGGCGTATTGGGATAGATCCGGCTGAGAATTCTGGCATCCTGTTCTACAACGACATCAATCAACTTCAGTAAGTTTCTCTTTAGTAAATGAGCAATTGGGGAGCGTGCCTGCATATACATCAGCACAAACACACGCGATCGCTCTACCGATTCAGGCAAATAAAAGTGGCATTCCTTCAAACTCAAAAGTTGATTGTCGCCATGCATCACACCCATGAACGGAAAGTAATTCTCTAGATGCGCTTCTAAAACCTTGGGTAATGCGAGTTGAGCTGGATTTTTGAGGATTTCACGCCAGGTCGCTTGTTTCCTGGGTTGCGCCAGATAAGCGTGAGAATGTAAACCCTGATCAATAAACTGCTTGACCTGCACTTCCTCAATCTCAAATAACTCCCGGTGGGTACCATTCTGGTGATTGTAGTCATGCATATTTAGCAACAAACTCAGAATATCCGTCGGTATGCTGCGCTCACCTGTTACGCCAATAAACTCATACTCAGTTGCAATCGTGTTCATTAAATCTGGAATTGGGATCTTCGGCTCATAACCCCCATAAGTCCAGATCAAATCCCCTTGAATTACCAATTCAAGCGGTGACAGCAAAGATTTTGTTTGTTTATTAGAGCCCGGTAATACCGTGCAACCCTTACGATCGAACTCTAGGGCATGAAACGGACAGGCAATGGCACTACTGCCATCGGATTGAGTGATGCACCACCCCTCTGAAAGCATTGCTCCCATGTGAGGGCAGGCGTTGGGGAGGGCAGTAATTGTGCCCTGAGAATCTTGCCAGAGGACATAATCTTGCCCCAACAAGGAAAACTTCCGAGGTTGATTCAGCTTCAGCATAGAACGATGCGCCAACAGCCACGGAGAACCTTGTAATTGCTCCATAATCGTCAACCCTTAACTTACTAATTAATTAGTAAGTCTATCAAAAGCTCATCTGAGCGTCAATTTGGCAATGCCTAGTCTTTGCTAAGATGGCTTTGAACCGATAGTCATGAATTAAGGCTGTGAATCGAGCAGGAAAGCGAACAGCAAAATCAGTGCGTCCAGTGCGAGATGCTGAGGCAACACAGCAGCAAATTCTAGATGCTGCCGAACAAGAGTTTGCCCATCACGGCTTGAAAGGCGCACGGATGAGTGCGATCGCCCAAGCTGCTCAGGTCACATCTGCAACCTTGCACTATTACTTTGAGAACAAAGAGAATCTGTACAAAGCAGTTCTCCAGCGTCCTGTAGACGAAGTTCAAGAAATCCTGGCGCAACAAAAGTTTGATGCACTGTCTCCCGAAGAGGCGCTGAAGCAAATCATTCGCATTGCGATCGCCAACGAAGCAGCAAATCCTCAGCGACAAATGCTATGGTTTCAGGAATCGAGCCAAAATCAGGGGGCGTACTTTAAGGAGTGTAATGTGCTAACCCTGCACGGGTATCTCTTGAACGTGTTAGAGCGCGGTACTGCAGAAGGTTACTTCCGTCCGCTCAAGCCATTCTTGGCATTAACCCACATCTTAAGCGTTTGCTGGTTTTATTTCACAGTTCATGAAAATTGGAAGCATCTCACGCCAGACCTTGATCGCCTCAGTCCAGAGATGGTCGAAGAACACACTGAAGAAGCGATCGCATTTATTTTGGCAGCTATTCAGCGAAGGGATTAGGTTATCGAAGAACTAGCTCTAAAGAACGACGCACATAAGCCTCCCAGAACTCAGGTGTTGGCTGGAAAATCATGGCATACAGCATGATGCCGCTCATCGTATCGAAAACCAGACCTGGACCTAAATCAGGTTCAATCTCAGAAGCGGGTGTTCTAATCGTGCCTGCTATTGGCTCTAAACTCAGGAATGCCTCATCTCAAATAATCTCAAACAGTGCGCTCTAAATGTTGTTCTCGGCGGTACAGGAAGAAGGGAAGAGAACAGGAAAGCCCAACGCCGAAGGTCAATCCAATATACAGAATGATCCAGGCGCGTGATATGTTTAACCGCTTCAATTCAATCCATACAAAGCAGAAGAAGGCGATCGCAGAAATCAATAAATCCGTTGTTAACCCTGCTGCAATGTTATTCGCAAACGCTTGTTGCAGGAAAAATGAGGGAGAAAGCAATGCTGACGGATCTTGCAGGAGCCAGAACCAGGGTTCAATTGAACCGGCAATGGTCAGTATCAGATACAAAACTTTGATACTGCTGAACGTGCGCGTCATTGGGAGGTTTGTTGTCTTCAACATGATGTTTATCCTTAATCGGTGTGCTTTCATGATGGAATAGGGAAATAATCAAAGCAATTACCTGCCAGGTAATCAAACTCATCTTTTGCAAACTTTGTGATGCAACAGCGCACCAATGCCTCAAATCCGACCCTCGACTCGTTTGGACTGCTTCTGAAGCAATGGCGTAGCCAGCGAGGATTTAGCCAGCTTGATTTAGCTGTGACCAGCCAGGTCTCCCAACGCCATATTAGTTTTCTTGAATCGGGACGAGCCAAACCCAGCCGAGAGATGGTGTTGCAACTGGCGGAGGTGCTGGAGATTCCGTTGAGACAGCAAAACTTGATGCTGACTGCCGCAGGATTTACACCCATTCACGCCGAGACTGATCTATCGGCTCCTGAAATGGCTTCTATCCGTAAAGCGATCGACTTTATGCTGCGACAACAGGAACCGTACCCAGCGATTGTGGTCGATCGCTACTGGAATCTACTGCTGACCAACCATGCTGCCAATCGACTACTGAATGCTTTCATTGCCCCAGAAGAACTGCAAGCCCACTTCTACCGGGATGGAAAAGTTAACCTGATGCGGGCGATGTTTCATCCTCAAGGGTTCCGTCCATTTGTCATTAACTGGGACGATTTTTCAGTGCATTTGCTACAGCGCCTGCACCGAGAGGCAATTGCTGAGGGAGAAAGTGAACAATCTAAAACATTACTGAACGAATTAATGAGTTATCCGGGCATTGCTGAGGTTTGGCAGCCTTTCACTCGAACAACTCAAAATGCCATGCTGCTGACTGTTCATCTCAAACGAGGGAATCTAGAATTAGAGTTTTTTTCAACGATCGCCACCCTCGGCACCCCCTACGACATTACCCTGCAAGAACTGAGGATTGAGTGTTTGTTTCCAGCCAATGACAGTACGGAACATCACTGGAAACAACTCCTGAAATCTTAGGAGTCTCAGGACTGTTGAGGACGGATGCTTTGCCTGGTCTTACTCTAGAATAGACACAGCTTGAGTTGTAGACCCAATTATGCAACCTGAACACAACCAACCCAACCTTCAAACCTGGCGGAGTAGAGCTACTCAATTTTTATTGGGTTCGCTCCTGGGATCTTTCTTGATCCTAGTTCCTCTCTCCTATTTCATGTACTTTACACCGGAAGCCGTTCACTTCATTCATTACATGGGTTCGGCCATGTTTGTGTTGCTGTGTGGAATATTCTCCACAGCGTTTGGAAATCGGTTTTTGCAAATTCTTACTAAACTGCTCGAATCAATGCCTACCAGTTGAAAGAATTGCAGCCCTAAGACCACTCAAACCTGTTGGTATCCGTCAGTCTGAGCTTCTAGCGTTGCGGCGCTCGGGAAAGCTTTTGATGGTTCATCAATTGCCAGAACCGCCAAGTGAATAGCCCTGCGACAACGGCGATCGCCACCGATTGCCCAATCCACAAGCCTACACTTCCCATCTGCAACTGAAAGCCTAATACATAGCCCACTGATAAACCAATTCCCCAGTATCCCAACACATTCAGCAACATTGGAATTTGCGTGTCCTGTAGTCCCTGAAGAGAGCCATAAACTGCTTTTTGAAAGCCGTCGAGAACTTGTGCGATCGCTGCAATCATCAATAGCGGAAGTGCAAGCGCAACAATGTTTGCATTCACTGGATTGGTAATGTCGATGTAAAGACCAATAATAAATTTAGGAAAGAAGAGAAATGCACTTGATACAGCAATCATAAAGATTGTAGTGACGCTCATACTCACCAATGCTGCTTGTTGAATGCCTGTGCAATCGCGTCGTCCTAACCACTGCCCAACTCGTACCGTTGTTGCATAAGAGATACCTAAGGGAACCATAAACACAACAACGATCGTTTGAAATACTATCTGGTGGGCAGCTAACACTTCAATACCTAACAATCCTATCCAGAAGGTAATCACCATAAAAAAGCCTGTTTCAAGTCCAGAGAACAACCCGATCGGTACACCCACCCAGGCTAGCTCCTTCAGGATGTAGGGTTTGACCCGATGCAGTTCTTGAAAAATGCGGTAGTGCTTTAAATTCTCGTTTGTTGAAATATACAGGGCTAAAGCCAGGAACATTCCCCACAGCGTAATTACGCTGGCTAACGCTAATCCTGCGATTCCCATCTTGGGAAAGCCGAATTTACCAAAGCCGAGAATATAATTCCAGACGATGTTGAAGGCGGTTCCTGATACAACAATGAGCATAATCGGACGGGCTTGAGACAAGGCTGAAACAGTTGCCCGCAGTGCCGCAAAACCGATGGCTGGAAACAATCCCCACAGCATAATATCCAAATAAATATTGGCAAGCTGAACAGTAGTTTCGGTTTGTCCTGTACGGCTCAAAAGGATATCCAGATGTCCGGTGAACAGCATCGTGGGAATCGCCACCAATACGGACAACCACAATCCCTGACGCGCAATTTGCTCAACGCGCGTTTTTTGCCCCGCTCCAAA
>NZ_JACJOR010000277.1:0-5291 GCF_014695615.1 Leptolyngbya sp. FACHB-711 | reverse complement strand
GAGCGTCCTGCAAAATCACGCTGATTATCGTGCTACGCTGCCTGATGGCTACACTTCTCAGCTCATTTTTGATGATGAGCGAGGGCAGTATTTGGTTCTAGATATGGGCTGGAATGGTGATAATTACCTTCATGCGACCCCAATCCACATCAGCTTGATTGGTGATAAGGTTTGGGTGCAATACGATGATACTGAGGAAGGGGTAGCGACAGATTTAATGCAAGCAGGTGTTTCTAGAGAAGATATCGTATTAGGTTTTCGTCATCCCAAAATACGACAGCATACAGGTTTTGCAGTGGCTTGATTAGCAAGGATGGCGATCGCAGTATAACAAGCATCATGCAACGGACGAATAACTTGCATGGTTTCATCAGAACTTATCTCAACATTGCGAGGGCTGAGTCGGGCAGATAAACTCTACGTCATGCAGGTTCTAATTTCTGAACTTGCTCAACAAGAAACAGATTTAATCAAACCCGATCAGTCCTACCCTGTATGGTCGCCCTACGATGCGACAGAAGCAGCAGATACGATGTTAGAAGTATTGCGATCGGCTAAAACTCAGGACAATGCGTAACGCTGAACAATACCCTAGGACAAGTCAACATCTTTATAGAGTTTGATGTTTGCTTCTACCGCTCGCAGTTGCAGTTTGAAGTTTGCCCAAAATCTCCTGCCTCGAATTGATTGGATCAGAAGCGATCGCCCCAAACACTAAAATGAAACGATTGCGCTCTAACACTGTTCTGTGAATCTTTCTCCTGCTCTACAACAAGCGATCGCAATCCATTTATCCATTGATTTCCCTACAGATCCCAAACACGCCAAGTTTTTAGCCTGTGCGATCGCCCCAGCTGCAGACTTCCTACTTACAGGCTAATTACAGGCGATACAGACCTCGCTGAGGGACAGAACTGAGTAGAGGCAGCGATCGTCATGGTAGCTATGTTCAAAAGCCTTTTCTACGACGCATAGGGCTAAGTTTGTCCCCCGCCCTTAATTCCAAAAAAACTAGCTCTTCTCAAAGTCCCCCAATTTTGGGGGATTTAGGGGGCGATGCAGAACATTCGCAAAGATTCAACCATCCTCTCCCCCTTCTATAAATTTCCCTATTCAGAACAATCCCAAAATATTGATTAAGTTGATTTTATATTCAATGAGCATTCACTCACAATTTTGTAACGGAGTGTAAAGAAATCGCACAGTTTTTTTATCAATTTGTGTCACTTAAGCGCCCGATCGCCCTTTTGGTAAGGCTTTTCATGGTACAAACACCTATGTACCTCAAACTGTCGGCGGTCAGTCTCATCATCTAGCCTTGGACTGAACTGCTATCTTCCTGTAGGCGTTTATTGCGTTCTGCAGTTGCAGCCCGACCCCGACAGCCCGTGCCTCAGCCTAGAATCCAAGGAGCCTAACCGCATGTTCACCCACGTCAAGCCCGCGATCAGGCATATCGCGCCCGACAACCTCAATGGGCGATCGCTGATCAAAGTGGTCTATGTCGTGCTAGAGCCGCAGTACCAGAGTGCCCTCTCGGCGGCTGTCCGATCGATCAACGCGAACAATCCTAATCTGGCGATCGAAATTAGCGGCTATTTGTTAGAAGAACTTCGCAGCCCTGAAAACTACGAAGCCCTTCAGAAGGATGTTTCAGAAGCCAATGTCTTTATCGCCTCGCTGATCTTTATTGAAGAACTGGCAGAAAAAGTCGTTGCTGCGGTCGAACCCCACCGCGATCGCTTAGATGTGGCAGTGGTCTTTCCCTCCATGCCGCAGGTGATGCGCCTGAACAAGATGGGGACTTTCTCGATGGCGCAGTTGGGTCAGTCGAAGAGTGCGATCGCCCAGTTCATGCGGAAGCGCAAAGAGCAGTCGGGCAGCAGCTTCCAGGACGCAATGCTAAAGCTCCTCAATACGCTGCCGAAGGTGCTGAAATACCTGCCGATGGACAAAGCGCAGGATGCCCGGAACTTTATGCTCAGCTTCCAATACTGGCTGGGCGGCTCCTCGGAGAACCTGGAAAACTTTTTGCTGATGCTGGCGGATAAGTACGTCAAACCCTCTGGCAATCCGTCTGGAAAGGCGATCGTCTATCGCGATCCCGTCACCTATCCTGACATGGGCATTTGGCATCCCCTCGCGCCCCAGATGTACGAAGACCTGAAGGAGTACCTGAACTGGTACAGCACCCGTCAGGATGTCCCCGAAGATGTGAAAGATCCCCTGGCTCCCTGCGTCGGTCTGGTGCTTCAGCGAACTCACCTGGTGACCGGCGATGACGCGCACTATGTAGCAATGGTGCAGGAATTGGAATGCATGGGTGCAAAAGTCGTGCCCGTCTTTGCAGGCGGTCTGGATTTCTCGAAGCCCGTCGATGCCTACTTCTATGACCCGATCAAGAAAGACCAGGCCTTGGTAGACGTGGTGATTTCCCTCACCGGATTTGCGCTGGTGGGCGGTCCCGCTCGTCAGGATCACCCGAAGGCGATCGACTCCCTCAAGCGATTGAACCGTCCCTATATGGTGGCGTTGCCGCTGGTGTTCCAGACGACCGAAGAATGGCAGGACAGCGATCTGGGTCTGCACCCGATTCAGGTGGCGTTGCAGATTGCGATCCCCGAACTGGATGGGGCGATCGAACCGATCATTCTCTCTGGGCGGGATGGTGCAACGGGCAAGGCGATCGCGCTGCAAGACCGGATCGAGGCAATCACGCAGCGGGCAATGAAGTGGGCCAACCTGCGCCGTAAGCCGAAGCTGCACAAGAAAGTCGCGATCACGGTGTTCAGCTTCCCGCCGGATAAGGGCAACGTGGGTACAGCGGCTTATCTGGATGTGTTCGGCTCCATTTACGAAGTGCTAAAAGCTCTGCGCGACAACGGCTACGACGTGCAGGACGTGCCCGAGTCAGCAGAAGCCCTGATGCAGGAAGTGATCCACGATGCTCAGGCGCAGTACACCAGCCCAGAGCTAAATATCGCCTACCGGATGTCGGTTCCTGAATACGAGGCATTAACCCCCTACTCCCAGCGACTCGAAGAAAACTGGGGTGCGCCTCCCGGACATCTGAATACCGACGGCGAAAATCTGCTGGTATTTGGTAAGCACTTCGGCAACGTCTTTATTGGCATTCAGCCCACCTTTGGCTACGAAGGCGACCCGATGCGGCTTTTGTTCTCGCGATCGGCAAGTCCGCACCACGGTTTCGCGGCATACTACACTTACCTGGAGCGGGTTTGGCAAGCAGATGCCGTGCTGCACTTTGGAACCCACGGTTCGCTGGAATTCATGCCCGGTAAGCAAATGGGGATGTCAAATGAGTGCTATCCCGATTCGCTGATTGGCACGATTCCCAACCTCTACTACTACGCGGCAAATAACCCGTCCGAAGCGACGATCGCCAAGCGTCGAGGCTATGCCGAAACGATCAGCTACCTCACCCCGCCTGCCGAAAACGCCGGACTTTACAAAGGGCTGAAGGAACTGAGCGAACTGATCGCGTCTTACCAAACCTCGAAGGAGAGCGGACGGGCGATTCCGATCGTGAATGCGATTATCGAGAAGTGCCGCCAGGTCAACCTCGATAAGGACATCACTCTGCCTGAAAATGACGCTTCTGAACTGAGTCTGGACGATCGCGATTCGCTAATCGGCAAGGTCTACATCAAACTGATGGAAATCGAGTCGCGCCTGCTGCCCTGTGGTCTGCATGTGGTGGGTAAACCGCCGTCTGCCGAAGAAGCCGTCGCAACTCTGGTGAATATCGCCGGACTCGATCGCCCCGAAGAAAGCATCAAGAGCCTTCAGCGCATTATTGCCGAAAGCATCGGACGCGAGATGGACGAGATTTACCGAAACTCCGATCGGGGTGTGCTGGTGGATGTGGAGCTGCTGTTCAACATCAATCAGGCGGTGCGATCGGCAGTCGCAGCCATGGTGAAAGAACAAACCGATGCCGAAGGGCGCGTCTCCAAAGTCACCAAGCTCAATTTCTTCAACATCGGACGCAAGGAACCCTGGATTGAATCGCTGACCCAATCGGGCTATCCGAAGGTCAATGCCGACGATATCAAGCCCCTGTTCGAGTATCTGGAGTTTTGTCTGAAGCAGGTGATTGCGGATAACGAGCTGGGCGCACTGCTCAAAGGTCTGGAAGGCGAATACATTCTGCCTGGTCCTGGCGGCGACCCGATTCGGAACCCGGATGTGCTGCCCACAGGTAAGAACATCCACGCGCTGGATCCCCAATCCATCCCGACGACCGCAGCCGTTCAGGGCGCGCAAATTGTGGTTGAAAGACTGCTCGATCGCCAAAAGGCTGAAAACGGCGGTGCGTACCCGGAAACGATTTCCTTCGTCCTCTGGGGGACAGACAACATCAAGACCTACGGCGAATCCCTAGCGCAGGTAATGATGCTCGTCGGCGTGCGTCCGGTCCCCGATGCGCTGGGCCGCGTGAACAAGCTGGAAATGATTCCCTTAGAAGAACTGGGTCGCCCCCGGATCGATGTGGTGGTGAACTGCTCTGGTGTGTTCCGCGATCTGTTTATTAACCAGATGAATCTGCTCGATCGCGCCATCAAAATGGCAGCGGAAGCCGATGAGCCTGTGGAAATGAACTTTGTTCGCAAACACGCGATCAAGCAAGCAGAAGACATGGGCATCAACCTGCGTCAGGCAGCCAGCCGCGTCTTCTCGAATGCTTCTGGCTCCTATTCGTCGAACATCAACCTGGCGGTGGAAAACAGCACCTGGGAAAACGAGGCAGAGCTACAAAATATGTACCTGTCGCGCAAATCCTTTGCCTTCAACTCGGACAATCCGGGCATGATGGATCAAAACCAGGATTTGTTCACCTCTGCCCTGAAGACGGTAGACGTGACGTTCCAGAATCTCGACTCCTCGGAGATTTCGCTGACGGACGTATCCCACTACTTCGACTCTGACCCGACAAAGCTGGTGGAAACGCTGCGGAAGGACGGCAAAAAGCCTACTGCCTACATTGCAGACACGACGACGGCAAACGCCCAGGTGCGTACTCTCTCGGAAACCGTCCGTCTCGATGCTCGTACCAAACTCTTGAATCCCAAGTGGTATGAGGGAATGCTGTCCCACGGCTACGAAGGAGTCCGCGAACTCTCGAAGCGATTGGTGAACACAATGGGCTGGTCTGCGACCGCAGGGGCAGTAGACAACTGGATCTATGAAGACACCAACACCACGTTCATCAAAGACGAGGAAATGCGGAATCGCCTGATGAACCTCAACCCCCACTCGTTCCGCAAGGT
>NZ_JACJOR010000276.1:0-5049 GCF_014695615.1 Leptolyngbya sp. FACHB-711 | reverse complement strand
GATCGAATCTAAGTTCCAATGCCCATGAACATGTTCCGCCTCCGAATCCAATGCTGGAAGATTAAACATCTGCCCCTCATGCCCCACATGAGACGACTTTATCAGTCGCACCATTTAGAGAAATGCCTGAAGATGAGCGAACTTTCTGAACATCGCTTCTGAAACGTACTTTCGAGGTGTTTTCAAGGTACAGCCTTTGAGGGGCAGAGCAGCCTTCGAGCAGAGCATCTATCGAAACGCGACGGATAGCTCGATCGCTGTCTCTAGTCGATCGCACGGTGGCAGCAGCGTCAACGAGTCTCTGGTGTTTAGCGCGTTGCGTGGGGCACTCCAGGGTTCGAGACAGTAATAGTCTTTTCCTTTGACCGTCCAGAAAACCAGCGTGGAAAACAGGGGATCGTAAGCGAGGGTCAGGTCAATTCGACGGGCAGCATCGGCAACGCTTGCAGACTCGCGAGAAATCTGGCGAAAGGCAACGTCAATTTCATCGCGATCGAAATCAAACTGTCCTGAAAACGGATGCACGGTTTGAGTTTGCTGATCCTGATACGCGATCGCCGGAATCTCGAACTGAAGCTGAGCCTTGTCATTGACTGGAAAATAGGGATGAAAGCCGATCGAGAAGGGCATCGGTTCAGCGGAACGGCTGGTAATCTGCTGCTCGATCCGCAGGCGATTGGGCAGAAGGCGATAGGTAAACCGTAACTCGAAGTCAAACGGGTACTGCGATCGAGTCAGGTTACTGCTGCTTAGCACAAGCTGGATTGCGTCAGCCGGGGAAGGGTTAACCACTGTCCAGGGCAGGTCGCGGGCGAAGCCATGCTGTTTCATTAAGTAGGACTTGCCTTGATGGGTGTAGGTGTTGTTGGGCAAGTTACCGCAAATAGGAAACAAAATGGGAATTCCGCCCCGGACGCTGAGGCTGGGATCGGCAAAACGCGCTTCGTCTAAATAGAGAATGTCTTGCCCCTGCACTTGCCAGCGTGTGATGATTCCGCCCCGTTCGGGCACGACTTCCAGGCGAGTTGAGGTTGCCTCGTCGGTAAGGATGCAGGTGAGAAACTGGCGTTGCTCGATCGAAAAAGCCATAACAATTACTAAGCTTACGCGCTAGGGTTGGACGCTAGGGTTGGGTCGGGTCTACGGTGAAGGGTTCGGAAAAGGGCTTATCGGAGTTGGGCGCGGCAGGAAGGGTCAGGCGAATTCGGGCATCCAGCGTTGTGGGCGATCTCAACGGCTGACGAAATAGGCTGGAGGCTTGCTTGAGGTAATCCAGGATCGAGGTTCCGGCTTCGGCAGTGAGAACTTCGGTTTGTCCGCCGCTGACGCGCACAGGCAGGAGTTCAAGCTGCATCTGCTGCTCCTGAAGGCTGAGCTTGAGGGCAAGGGTTTCGTACTGCTGGTTCGTCGGCTCGGCATCCTGCGCTTGATACGGGTCAAGCAGGGAACCCAGTGAATAAACGATCGCCCGTCCGCCGTAAACTTCTGCCCCTTGCGTCACCGTCGGATGGTAGCCAACGACCAGATCTGCTCCATGGTCGATCGCGGCATGGGTGATATTGATTTGCCAGTCTTCCGGGTACGATCGCAAATTCTGGTTCCAGTGATAGCTGACGACGACCCAGTCCACCTGATTGCGAATTGATTTGATGTCTGCTTCAACCTGTTCATTAACGCTGGTGTTGAGTCCAGCAGCATTCTGTGCCGCAGTTTGCAGGCTGACATCGGAATAGCCTAGATAAGCGATCCGCTTACCCTTGATCGAAAAAATTTGCGGACGACGGGCACTTTGCTGATTGGCTCCTGCCCCGATCGGATAGATGCTGGCTTGGCTGAGCGATTTGATTGTCTCGTTGAGCGCGTCGCCGCCGGATTGAATGAGCGGGTTGCTTGCCAGGTTGACTACATTGACCCGATTTGCCTGGAGCTGTTGCAGTGTCAGTGGCGGCAAATTGATAGGAGGCGGTTCTGCAACTGAATCTGTTTCTGCAGAATCGATCGAGGATTCGGATAGGTCTGCTTCGGATGAAGATTCGGATAAATCTGATTCGGATAAATCTGATTCAGACAAGTCAGAACCATCCGTCATTGCTTGAGGAAAAGGTCCAAAGGCTCCGGCTGAATCGGCTGAAGCAGATTGGTCAAACTCAATCGCTGGTTGAGTCGCAGCTTCAGGCGTAGTCTCAGAAGGACTGGTCAAAGGACTGACCGAAGGAGCTACAGAAGGATTTGTAGAAGAATTGGCAGAATGCTCGGTTTGAGCAGCA
Source organism: Leptolyngbya sp. FACHB-711 (assembly GCF_014695615.1). NCBI lineage: Bacteria > Bacillati > Cyanobacteriota > Cyanophyceae > Leptolyngbyales > Leptolyngbyaceae > Leptolyngbya > Leptolyngbya sp. FACHB-711. Next base: position 2,782 of record NZ_JACJOR010000276.1, on the reverse strand, counting down.
GTTCCAGCTAAACCAGCTAAAGGCGCATTGAGACTGGAAATCAGCATATCGACGTTTTGCTGCGCGGCGATGCCTGACTGACCTGAGGCTGAAGTGAGCGTGACAGCATTGCTAAACAGCAGAGTAATGGCGGGATCACTGGCATTCGCAGCTGGCAGCTGAACCACCGGAACTTGCTCGAGCGCCGTTTTTACCATGCCCTCATAGCGAGCTCCTGCCGCCGCTTCGGGATTTTGGCTTTTGGCAGTAAAGAGAGTCACTTGATAGCGCAATAGCTCAAAGCCACAGCCCAGCAAAAACGCTGCGATCGCAGAACCGCCTAAAATGACTGCCTTTTGGCGCGGTTTTTGCCGCTGAAACCACTGGATCGATTGCTCAGTAGTCTGCCGAAGCTGACGACCGCTCTGCTGCATTTGCTGCTGACTGTGCTTCAGCCAGTGAGCCGTTTTTCGCTTGAGCGATTTTGGTCTAGACGATGCTCCCGGCTTCGTTTCCGGCTTCGTTCCCGGTTGGGTTTTCGGCACCGTGGGCTGAAAGGCGATCGTGGCAGGCACACTGCCAGAAGCAGCAACAGAAGCGGCAGCAACCGCAGGCATTTGCTCTGAAACTGGAGCCACAGAGTCTTGTAAGGCAACGTTTGAAGCAGTCGAGGCAGCAACCGCGATCGGCACAGGCTGCACGGAATTCACATCTTGATGTCCCGCTTGGAGAACTGTGGAGCGATGTCCCGCCTGGGGAACTGTCCCACGATCGGCTGCTTGGGCTGTCAGCCTTGTCTCTGTCCCTATTGGTTCTGCCACATTTGGGAAAGGAGAAACGGGGGCAAGATGGGCGGTTTGGGTCCAGAGTATTTCTGCCGAGCCGACAAGCTGCACCTTAAAGTGAACCGATTGAATCACAGGGGAATAAAGCTGGCTCAACCGCTCACCAATAAAGTGAACTAAGCGATCGCGATCGGGAGCTTGACGGCAGAGAATTTGTAGGGTGAGATGTCCGGGCTGATTGGTCGTCGCCTGGACACAAATCCCCTGCGCTACCAGATCGCGGTTCAACCAGAATGCGACTGCTCGCAAATTGCCCGCCCGCGCTAGCTTCACAACCGTCTCTTCCCAAGAGCTTTCTAAATTGGACATCTGCTTCACTCCTCCCGATCAGTTGCTCTGCCCTTACCATCTGCTGATTCATCTCGCTTCAGCGATACCTGCTGAGGATGATCTCAGTCCAGTGCAGCAGCTAAGTAACTTATTCTATTGCCATGCTTTGAATTTGAAGAACTTTACTGCAAGAATTTCGGCGAGAAGCAAGATTATTTTGCTCAGAAGTCGCGGCTATCCTATAAGTTGAGTCCTATCAGTGGTCGGCAAGTCAGCGGTCAGCAAGGGTTGCTCTGCGGTCTGCCTCTGTAATCCATAGCTGTGGTGAATAACTGCGATTCATGCCTTCAATTTTCAATTCTTCCAGCAATCCAGCTCAATCAGAAGATCAAGCCTCTGCTGTGTCAGGGCAACCAGGGTTAGAGCGGCAAGTCGTCCAGGCTTCGAGTATATCGGCTCGTCAGCCTGCTCCGGTAGACGCTTTGATGCCCGATGCCCTGCTGCTCAATGAAGCTTCTGCAATGCCCATCTCGCTGTCGATCGCCCGGCGCGGTCAGGTTCAGCCTCCCTTAGGGCTAATTATTACGATCGCGGTCAGTTTGATGGTTGCAGGGCTATGGTTCAACGCCTTTTGGCTGGGATTTTCTGGGGCAACCGTCGCGCTTCTGGTTTCGCTGCGTGTACTGTGGGTGGCAACCGCAGATGTCCTGATCGAACTGCTTTCTCCGCAGCAGCGCACCCTCTCGATCGGCATTGTGGGACTGATTGCAGCCGTGATCGGCTTTGTTTACCTCACGGGTGGAGCCGATCGGCTGAGCGAATTCCTCAGCCAGCTTAACTGGGATGCGGTGGGAGCGGCGGGAGAAGTAATCGGAGCCGTCGGGCAAATCTTGATTGCACTGCTGGCGGTTTACGTAGCGTGGCGGCAGTATGTGATTTCCAAAAATCTGACGATTCAGCAAAATTTAATCACGCAGCAGCAGACGATCGACACTTATTTTCAGGGAGTTTCTGACCTGGTGCTTGATGAAGAAGGGCTGCTCGAAGATTGGCCCCAGGAACGAGCCATTGCTGAAGGACGCACGGCTGCTATTCTCAGCAGTGTTGATGCCAACGGCAAAGCAAAAGTGCTGCGCTTTTTGTCGCGATCGAGGTTGCTTACCCCGCTAGAGCGCGATCGGCGATTGGGTCGTCCGATTCTGGATGGACTGGGCAGCTATGCCGAAGATCGGGAGTCGGGGGTGCGCGTAATTGATCTGGGGGTAATGCTGGCAAACGCCGATCTAGAAGGAACGGATTTGCGTTGGGTGGATCTCAGCGACATTAACTTGATTCGGGCAAACCTGAGCCGCTGTGAACTGGTGCGTGTCAACTTATCGCGGACGATCCTGTGCGGGTCGAATTTATCTGAAGCCGATCTACGCGGAGTGCGTTTATTCTACGGCTCGGTAGAAACAGCAACGCCTCGATCGCTGACCGATTTACCCAACTACAAAACAGGTGAATTTACGGGGGCTGTCGTGGAGGGAGCCGATTTCACTGGGGTTCAGCAGTTGTCAGCCGAGCAGCGATATTACTGCTGTGCCTGGGGCGGGTCAGCCACGCGATCGACGATTCCTGGCGGCTGCGAAGGCATCCCAAACCGATTAAATCGCTAGGGCGGCTGCAAATTCTCGCGTTTAATTGGT
>NZ_JACJOR010000275.1:0-23050 GCF_014695615.1 Leptolyngbya sp. FACHB-711 | reverse complement strand
GGACTGTAAGTGCGATGATTTGCGATCGATACTGGCAGTTCACTAACAATGGGCAATTGCTGATCACTCACCGTTTGTTCTAGATCTCTGAGGTTTCTTAAGAATTCCTTTTGATTTTGAGGATTTGATTTGACGGTCAAATGTTTTATATTGAACCTTGCTTAGCAACAAGTGAATCTGGGAGTTATCCCGATTGATTTAGCGATTTACTGAAAGTGTCGTCATCCGTAAGCAAGCGGTTCTAATTCACGATTGGGACAAGTTAAGGATCAGATTTTGCCCTCCTAGGGAAATAACCTCACGCTCCAAGCCTTCTGACGTTCAATGATGTCTAATTGCTTACTTCTTACATGATTTGATGAATCACTTAATTCAGTATTCTAGCCGGGCAATATTTGTGATAAATATAATCAAGTTTTTGATTGCTCTTGACTTGAGCCAGTCAACTGGAAACGTTTTCAAGTTCAACCCAAGGAATTCATTGACTTATTCTGAAGCGTATGGTTAGTTGTTTCTAGCAAAGTAGTATGAATAAGGTTCAATCAGGTTTTGCTTCCCTGGAATTTGGCAGCTAGTTTCAAAAATTAGGTTATACTGTTGACTCAAATTGGATAAAAAGGTGACTTAAGTAAATGAGAATTGCTAGGTAAAGTCAATTGAGAAATTCCAATGAGAAATTCCAAGAAGCTGATTCGTTAGCAAGTTTTCATTAAGATTAATACTGCCTGTCACTTATTATTTTGATTTGTCATTCATTGGGCTGTGAGTGGCGTTAACTAAATTAGTTTTTTCTGTGAGTAGTCTGGGGCTCGATTGTTCAAGTTCTTAATAAGGCAACTTAAATTTTTGCCCTTTTTTAAGCTAAAACTCTAGTTGTGATGGAGAGTGGACAGTGAATAGCATCTTCGCAAAGCTGAAGGATTTTGTAGGGTTGAATGAGCCGAGTGATGAGTATGACTATGAGTACACCGAGGTAGAAGGCGAAGAATACCGTAACCTTTATCAGGAAGAGCATCCTCAGCCTGTCCAGGAAGAAGAACCGAGACGGCGGCGAATTCGTGAACGTCTATCTAATGAAGGAGTTAGTTCTGCCATGAGTAACGTGATTGGAATGCCCGGTGCAACGAACGGAATGTCTGAGGTAGTGGTAATGGAGCCGCGCACGTTTGAGGAAATGCCTCAGGCAATTCGGGCACTGCGCGAGCGCAAATCGGTGGTGCTGAATCTGGCGATCATGGACCCCGATCAGGCACAGCGGGCAGTCGATTTTGTTGCAGGCGGAACCTACGCGATCGACGGTCATCAAGAGCGAATTGGCGAAAGCATTTTTCTGTTTACGCCGAATTGTGTTCAGGTGAGCACGCAGGTCGGCGGCACGAATGATCTGACCGGAGGAATGCCTCAACCTCGCGCTGCCCGCCCGATGGCTCCCACGCCTGCCTGGACGACTGAGCAGGTTCGCATGGCATAGGTTCCACTGTTGCAACAGACGGTATTTAGCCAGACGAGAGAAGGTGGGATAATTTTTCTGACCTGTTATAAACGTTAGAGGCATCCAATTGTCTGTTCAATTTGGTATTATTGGCGGCGGGGTAATGGGGGAAGCCTTGTTATCCCGTCTTTTAGTGCAAAAACTTTATCAGCCCTCCGCAGTGCTGGTGAGTGAACCGCAGCCGCAGCGTCGCGAGTTTCTTCAAACAAAGTATGGTGTGGGGGTAACTGCCGACAATCAGTCGATCGTCGATGCTGCCTCGATCATTCTGCTGGCGATCAAGCCCCAAGTATTTGAAACCGTTACCGCTAGCCTGAAGCCGTCGCCGCAGCCACAGGTGATTTTGTCGATTCTGGCAGGGGTTCCGCTTACCCGTCTGGAAACGGCCTTTCCTAGGCAACCTGTGATTCGTGCCATGCCGAACACCCCTGCAACAGTCGGCATGGGCATGACGGCGATCGCTGGTGGAGAACATACCCAGCCCGCTCACCTTCAGCAAGCCAGACAAATTTTTGCTGCAGTCGGCGAAGTCGTAGAAGTGCCAGAGTCGCTGATGGATGCCGTAACGGGATTGTCTGGATCGGGTCCGGGCTATGTGGCGGTGATGATTGAAGCTTTGATTGACGGAGGCGTTGCGGTCGGGTTGCCGCGATCGATCGCGACTCAGCTGGCAATTCAAACCGTACGCGGAACAACAGAGCTACTGCAAACCACAGGGATGCATCCGGCAGAACTGAAGGATCAGGTCACTAGTCCGGGCGGTACGACGATCGCGGGTATTGCTCAGCTTGAACAGGCGGGCATTCGTTCGGCTTTGATTGAGGCGGTGCGGGCTGCCTGTCGCCGATCGCAAGAGTTAGGGCAGTAATTGAGCTGCTTGAATTCCCGATTTGTGTAATTTTATCGATCGCCCTCTGTACAACTTCTGCTGCATCAGCGAAAAAGAAAATAGCGGGTTCCCTCGCTTACGGTTGACCTGCTTTGATTTGTGTGTTTGGCAAATATGCTGTTGATGCAGAGGAACAAGCGATGGACATTTTGCATTTGCTCATCAAGCTGATCATTGCGATCGGCTGTGCGGCAGCGGCAGATCTGCTGCTTCCCCGACGGATTCCAGGTGGGTTAGCAGGGCTGATCTTGGTTGGGTTGGCTGGGGTTTGGCTGGGAGAGCGTGGATTTGCGCTGCTGCGGCAGCAGTTTGGAATTAATTTTGACTTTCTTTACTGGCAGATTGAGGGGGTTTTGATTATTCCGGCGATCGTGGGTTCGGCGATCGTGCTGTATGTCGTGACAGCGTTTATTCGATGGGCGAGGTATAGCAGCTAGAGGGGGTGGATGGGTAATAGGTGAGGGAGTGTCGCGGGTAGGTGTAGGAGTGTGAAGAGTGGCTGGATTTTGGGCGGGGTAACGAGGTGGGGGCTTATCGTTAAATAGAGATAGAGCAGGTCAAGATTCACTGCAATATCCTGACCGTTTTTCCTGACCATTGTTCTCCTGTTCCTCGTTCTTCTGTAACGCTATGGCATTCGATAAGTTTTCTGGTGATTCGTCCTTTGCTAGCCCGCGATCGCTGCCGAGGTTAAGCCTGCTGACGATGTTTCGGCTGGGCTTATTTCAGATGGGGCTGGGGATCATGTCTCTGCTGACGCTGGGGGTGCTGAACCGGGTCATGATCAAAGAGCTGGCGATTCCGGCGACGATTGTGGCGGGGACAATCGCAATGAATCAATTTGTGTCTCCGGTGCGGGTGCTGTTTGGGCAGATGTCGGATGCCAAGCCGATCGGGGGGTATCATCGAACGGGCTATGTCTGGATTGGGGCAACTCTGTTTGCGATCGCTTCGTTTCTGGCGGTGCAGGTAGTCTGGCAATTAGGAGCGAGTCTTCAGGCGGTGGGCTGGAGTGGAATGACGATCGCCTGGGTCGGGCTGCTGGCTCTGGTGTTTGCGCTGTACGGGGTGGCGATTAGCTTTAGTTCAACGCCCTTTGCCGCACTGCTAGTCGATATCTCAGACGAAGATAACCGATCGAAGCTGGTCGGTGTGGTCTGGTCGATGCTGATGGTAGGCATTATCATCGGGGCGATTATTACGGCGCGGCTGCTGCGGACGATCGATCTAGACACGCCGCTTGATGTAGTGCAGGCGGCAATCAATCGTATTTTTTTGGTAGTGCCTGCGATCGTAGTGGGACTGGCAGTGGTGGCGACGGTGGGTGTGGAACGCAAGTATTCTCGCTATGGAATTCGATCGGCAATGGTCGATCGCGAAGATCAGATTACGCTGGGGCGTGCTCTCAAGGTGTTAACTGCCAGCCGTCAGACCGGGCTATTTTTTGTGTTTTTGCTGATGATGACCCTCAGCCTGTTCTTTCAGGAACCTGTGCTGGAGCCTTACGGGGGGGAAGTGTTTGGGATGTCGATCGCCCAGACCACGCAGCTCAATGCCTTTTGGGGACTGGGAACGCTGTTTGGGCTGAGCCTGACCGGATTTTTCATCGTGCCCCGCTTGGGGAAACAGCAAACAACGCGGATTGGCTGTGGACTGGTGGCAGCTTCGTTTGTGCTGCTGATTTTGGCGGGCTTCACGACTAACCCCGGAATGCTGAAGGGAACGCTACTGCTGTTTGGGTTGGCTTCAGGGGTCACGACGACGGGCGCGCTGAGCCTGATGCTGGATCTGACGGCGGCGGAAACGGCGGGAACCTTTATCGGAGCCTGGGGGCTGTCGCAGGCACTTGCCAGAGCGACGGCAACGGTGGCAGGTGGAGCTGTGCTCGACATCGGACGATCGCTGTTTGGTGTACCGATGCTGGCGTACGGATTGGTGTTTCTCATGCCTGTGCTGGGAATGGGCGTGGCAATCGTTCTCCTGAACCGAGTGGACGTGAAAGAATTTCAAACCGAAGCGCGATCGGCGGTTGCGCGGGTGCTGGAAACGGAGCTGGATTCATGAACTGGGAACAGATTGTCGCCGTTGCTGAAGCGACCACGGCAGAAATTGGATCAAAGCTGTTGCAGGATTTCGGGCGGATCGGGGCACAGGAAAAAAGCGACGGCAGTTTGGTGACGCAAGCCGATCGTTGGGCAGATAAGGCACTGAGAGAGGCACTTCAGCAAGCTTTTCCTGATCATGGCGTTTTGAGCGAAGAAGTTGAGCATCGGTTGCCGGATCGGGATTGGTGCTGGGTGATTGACCCGATCGATGGCACAACGAACTTCACACGCGGCATTCCCCTTTGGGCGATCTCGCTCGGTTTGCTCTACAAAGGCACGCCCGTCTTTGGGCACGTTTATGTCCCGACGCTGCGCGATGCGTTTCACGGGTTCTGGTATGGCGATTCGGGACTGACGGGTCCAGCGGGAGCCTATTTGAACCATCAGCCGATTCATGCCAGCGCAGCCGATCCGTCTGGGAATCAGTTCTTTAGCCTCTGTGCCCGCAGTACAGCGGTGCTGCAACAGCCCATGCCCTGCAAAATTCGCATGTTGGGCGTCGCAAGCTATAATCTGCTCACCGTTGCCACCGGAGTGACGCTGGGCGGCGTGGAAGCGACTCCTAAAATCTGGGATATTGCCGCAGTATGGGCGATCGTTCAGGCAGCGGGTGGCGTGTGGGTTCCGCTTCAGTCTGCTCCGATCTTCCCGCTTCGGGTAGGGCAGGACTACAGCCAGCAATCCTATCCCACGCTGGTTGTCAGCCGATCCGACTTAAAGCTGGTTTTTCTGCCGCTCGTGCAGTTTTTAAGCAAGGATTCATAGCGGATGTTTGAATCACGATTGCTTAGCCAAACCGCTTTCCTCAGAGGTCTTAGCGGGCAATGTAAAACCTCTGCGACTTCTTACACCCTTTTGGGAAAATTTCTGGGGAAATTTCTGGGAAAACCATGAAACGCTGGCTGCCTTATCTTGCAAATCTGGTTTTGAATCTAACGACGATCGCCCTGCTGTGGCTAAGTTACCCGATGGCTGCCTGGAGTCAGGACTTGCCTGCTCTAACCGAGGTGACTGCTCCGACGAATCGATCGCCTTCTGGGGTGGAAAATATTTCGAGCGAGAAGCTGAATCAGTTTGTGCAGGCATATTTGCAGGTGACAACGCTGATCGAGCAGCGAGAGGACGAACTTCAGGGTGTAGAAACCAATGGCGAATCGCTTCAAATGCAGCGCGAAATTGCTGCTGATGCCGTAAGCAAAATCGACGCAGCCGGACTGACGCTGCAGGAATATCTCCAGCTATTGCGGCTTGCCAACCTCGACCCGGAATTTGGCGATCGGGTTGCGGTTCAGCTTCAGGAGGCAGCGAATTAAGATGACCAATGCGCCACAAGTGCTTTGTTTGGGCGAAATGCTGTGGGACTGTATTGCCGATCATCCGGCAGATTCCGTGAACGCGGTGAAATCCTGGACTTCCTATGCAGGGGGTGCGCCCGCTAACGTTGCCTGTGGGCTGGTGAAGCTGGGAACGCCTGCTGCGCTAATTGCCTGCATTGGAGAAGACGTCCCGGGCGAACAGCTTGTAGAAATTCTGGAGCAAATCGGCGTCGATCTGCGAGGAATTCAGCGACACGCGACGGCTCCCACCCGACAAATCGATGTCCTGCGATCGAACACGGGCGACCGAACCTTTGCTGGATTTCGGGGTGGAGAAACGACAGACTTTGCCGATACGCGGCTGAAAGCAGAATTATTGCCAATCGACTTATTTGAAGGGGCTCAGTTTCTCGTGTGCGGTACGATCGGATTTGCCTATCCTGAAAGCCGCGCTGCCTTTGAACGAGCGATTGCTTTAGCAAAAGCGCAATCCGTTCACATGGTGCTAGATGTCAACTGGCGACCTGTGTTCTGGCAGGATCACGCTGCTGCAAAATTGCTAATTTTGGATGTGATGCGGCAGGCAGATCTGCTCAAGCTTTCGATCGAAGAAGCGGAATGGCTTTTGAATACAGACCGTGCGGCGATCGTTGCTGAACGCTTTCCCCACCTCAAGGGCGTATTAATCACCGCAGGCGAAGCGGGATGCGAATATTGGTTCAGCGGCAATGTGGAACAGGTTCCTGCTTTTTCAGTCGAAGTTGAAGAAACCACCGGAGCCGGGGATGGCTTTGTGGCAGGACTGGTGCATCAGCTTTGCGTTCAGGGTATGGAGGCGTTAGCTGACCCCGATCGAGCGCATCAAATCGTTCGCTACGCCAGTGCAGTTGGTTCACTCACCACCATCAGAGCTGGGGCGATCGAGGCTCAGCCACAAGCCGAAGAAGTAGAAGCTTTCCTGTATCTCATGAGAAATGGTCTTTCCTAAAATTCAGATGAAATGCTGTTTGCCCGGTCTTTGTTTATTCACTGGGCTTTTTTGAATTTGAGCTGCCCAATTGCGAGATCGTTAGTTTTCAGGTAAACATTCAATGAACGACTGTTGCTTGCTTTGCCTGTTGACTTTAGTCTGTTAACCTTGCCTGTTGACTTTGTCTGGATTGTCCTGAACTGGATCGGATCGATCGCCTGTCACATATGCCTTTGGAACCCATCGCTATTATCGGACTCGGATGTCGCTATCCGGGAGCTAACCATCCTGAAGCCTTTTGGCAGCTTATGCAAGCCGGGAAGGATGCAGTCACTGAAGTTCCGCCCGATCGCTGGGATGTGCAGCAGTTCTACAGTCCAGAGTTGAGTGAACCGGGCAAGACGAATACCCGCTGGGGCGGCTTTCTAGAGCAAATCGATCGCTTTGATCCGCAGTTTTTTGGCATTGCGCCCCGTGAAGTTGCCACGATGGACCCACAGCAGCGGCTCTTGCTGGAGGTGGCATGGGAGGCACTGGAAGATGGAGGACAAGTTCCAGAACAACTCCGCGGGTCGGAAACAGGAGTGTTTATCGGTATTGGCACACACGATTACTCAATCATGCTGTGGCAGCAGCCGATTAACGATCCCTATGCGACAACAGGCACGGGCAACTGCATCGCGGCAAATCGAATTTCTTATTTGTTTGACTTCAAAGGTCCAAGTCTGGCGATCGATACGGCTTGTTCCTCTTCGCTGGTGGCGGTTCATCTTGCCTGTCAAAGCCTCTGGACAGGAGAATCGACCCTTGCTCTGGCAGGTGGGGTAAATGTGCTGATTTTGCCCACAGTGACGATCGGCTTCTCGAAAGGGGGCTTTATGTCGTCGAGCGGTCGCTGCAAGAGTTTTGATGCCAGCGCGGATGGCTATGTGCGAAGCGAAGGGGCGGGCATTGTGGTGCTGAAGCCGCTGTCTCAGGCACTTGCCGATCGCGATCCGATTTATGCGACGATTCGCGGCAGTGCGGTTAATCAAGATGGCTTTAGTCAGGGCATGGCGGCTCCTAATCCCACGGCGCAAGAGGCGGTGCTGCGATCGGCGTATCGGCGGGCAGGTGTTTCTCCGGCAGCGGTGCAGTACGTCGAGGCACACGGAACCGGAACCAAGTTGGGCGACCCGATCGAGCTTCAAGCACTGAGCGCGGTGCTGACCAAAGGACGAGCGATGAATCAGCCCTGTGCGATCGGCTCGGTCAAAAGCAACATCGGACACACGGAAACTGCAGCAGGCGTTGCAGGCTTAATCAAAGTTGCGCTGGCAATCAAGCATGGGCAAATTCCGCCTAGTCTCCATTTCAAAACACCCAATCCGCAGATTCCCTTCGATCGCCTACCGCTGCGTGTCCAGACTGAACTGACCTCCTGGTCTTCAGAATTGCCGCTGCTCGCAGGTGTGAATTCCTTTGGCTTTGGCGGCACCAATGCCCATGTCGTTGTGGAGGCGGCTCCTTCTGCTTCGCTTAGTCCAGCGAATTCCGGCTCTGCCCAACGTCCGCTGCATTTGCTTACCCTTTCTGCCAAAACGGAAAAGGCACTCCGGGATTTGTCCCAGCGCTATGCCCAGTGGATTGCCGATCGTTCAGACGTGGATCTGGCTAATCTCTGCTACACAGCAAACGCCAAACGATCGCGCTTCTCCCACCGTTTAGCGGTGATGACTGAATCTTTGTCCCAGCTTCAGCAGCAGTTAGCGGCTTTCTCGCGTCAACAGCCCGTTGCCGGAGTGAGCTATGCCACCGCATCGCCCGCGCCCCTGGCATTTTTGTTTACCGGGCAGGGTTCGCAGTATGGTGGCATGGGTCGTCAGCTTTACGAAACAGAACCCGTTTTTAGAGCGGCGATCGATCGATGTGGAGTAATTTTGCAGAGCGAGCTAGATCGATTACCCGCTAGGAAGAACGGTTTTGTATCGCTGCGATCGCTTCTTTACGAAGAGGACTTTGCTGATCTACTGAATCAAACTGCCTACACCCAGCTGGCGATTTTTGCCTTGGAATATGCTCTGGCGCAGCTCTGGCTGTCCTGGGGGATTGAACCCCATGCGGTTATGGGTCACAGCGTGGGTGAGTATGTAGCGGCTTGCGTGGCGGGGGTGTTTTGCCTGGAAGATGGCTTGAGGCTGATTGCGGCACGGGGTCGGCTAATGCAAGCGTTACCCCTGAATGGCAGGATGATTTCGGTGGCGGCAGAAGCGTCAACGGTTCGATCGCTGATGCAATCTGTTTGTGGTTCAGAATCCGTCTCGATCGCAGCGATCAATGGCCCTCAAAGTACGGTGATTTCCGGTGAGCAAGAGGCGATCGATTTACTAGCGATCGAGTTTGAGCTTCAGGGCATCAAAACCACGCGGCTCAAGGTGTCCCATGCGTTTCATTCGCCGTTGATGGAGCCAATGATCGCCCAGTTTTGCCAGGTTGCGGAAACGATCGTTTATCATCCACCGCACAGGGCGATCGTCTCGAATGTCACAGGTCGTTTGGTCGGTGCAGAAATCGCGACGCCGGACTACTGGTGTGAGCATATCCGTCAGCCCGTGCAGTTTGCGGCAGGCTTGGCGACCCTGTATCAGCAAAACTATCGCACCTTTCTAGAAATTGGGGCGAAGCCGATCTTGTGCGGGATGGGACGAACCTGTGTGTCGTCGTCTGATGTCCAGTGGTTGCCTAGCCTTGATCCGCGTCAGTCAGACTGGACGGTTTTGCTGCTTAGCCTGGGTGCGATCGCCGCGATGGGATTCTCGGTAAACTGGGCAGCATTCGATCGCGCAGAAGAACGGCAGGTTCTTCATTTACCCACTTACCCGTTTCAGCGACAGCGATACTGGTGGGACGAAGCGGTGTTGCCAGGAACCTTTCAGCCGCAGAGCCAGAACGATTACCGCTACGAAGAACTGCAAAATCAACGGCTCGGTTCTCCTCATGATGGGGAGGCTAGGGGAACGAATCGTGCAGACAATGCAGACAATGCAGACAATGTAAATTTCGTTCACCCCAAATGCAATCATCCTTTGCTGGGTCAGCTTCTTTCAGCGAATTCAGCAGAAGCGCGATTTGCAGCGACGATCGCCCCCCATCAGCCCGATTACCTGCAAGATCACCGCATTGCTAACCAAATCATTTTCCCCGCAGCAGGCTATGTCGAAATTGCGCTGGCAGCTGCCGCTCAAACGCTTTCGGGTGGGCAAATTTGCATCGAGTCTCTGGCGATTGAACAGCCGCTTCTCTTTCCTGCCGGTGATGCGGGTGGCAAAGTTGAAATTCAGACGATCGTGCTTTCGGATGAATCAGGAAACGGAAAGCGGTTTCAGATTTGCAGTGGAAATTCTGCTTTGCAGCCAGGCGATCGCCAACGTTACGCGACAGGCAAAATTCGAGCCGTTCAGCAGGCGGAAAAACTGAACCGATCGCTCCAGTTCTGGCAGGACATTCAGCAGCTTCAGCAGCGCGAAGGCTTATCGTCCAACACCTATTACCAGCAGCTTCGGCAGCAGCATCTTCACTATGGAAAGTCTTTTCAGGCAATTCAGCAGCTCTGGCAGCAGCAAAATGTTGCCTGGAGTCGAATCCAGCTCCCGGCAGGTCTGGACGCATCCCCTTATTCTCTCCATCCGGTCGTGTGGGATGCCTGTTTTCAGACGGTCGGTGCGGCAGTGGCTCAAGTTCGGTCCACCCTCAATTTGTCGGTCTATTTGCCGGTGGGGATCGATCGTCTGACGCTTGCTCGATCGATCGATCGAATTTTGGAAAGCCCCCTAAATTCCTCAGGGCTAAATTCTTCAGGGCTAAATTCCCCAGGGTTGGAGGGCTTTGAACGTCAGCCTCATCGGCTCGGTTTCCCCCAGAATGGGTTCGATCGGGAGGCAAACGCTCCTTCCCATACGGATTTCCATACAGAATTGAGCCAGAATTTAGCCTCGGATCGCTCTATCTGGTGCCGGGTTGAGCTTCAGGCTGCTGATTTGGCTCCGTCTAAAACGAACCAGAGTCGCCCGCATTCACTCAAAGCAAATCTGATGCTATTCAGTGCGATCGGCGAAAATCTCGCGACGATCGAAGGGCTGACGCTGCAAGCGGTAAGCGATACGACCCTGCAAAAACTGCTGCAAGTGCCGCACAAATCCGATGAATCACAAAACTGGCTCTATGAGCTGGTCTGGCAGCCACAGGATCATCATGCGCTTGAATTAACACGTTCCGGCGATCGACTGTGGATTATCTTTGCAGACGATCGCGGCGTGGGTGAGAAATTAGCCGATTTGCTGAAGCAGCAGGGCGATCGATCGGTGTTGGTTTGGGCGGGGGACGGCAATCGCCGGATTAAAGCAGACCAGTATGCGATCGATCCCGCTTGCCCGGAGCAGTTTCAACAGCTAATGCGCGAACTGGGTCCCGCCAATTCGATCGGGTCTTGTGGCATTGTGCATCTCTGGAGCTTGAATGGCTCCTGTTCTGGCTCCCCTTCTGGGCAGCCCTGGCTCGATGAGCAGGCGATGGGCTGTGGCACAGCTCTGAACCTGCTGCAAGCGATGCCTTCCCGCTCGCGACTTTGGCTGATTACGCAGGCAACGCAGGCAATACCAGACAGTTCCCCGTCTGGAAGCATGGATTCACACTCAATCGGGCTTAATGCAGCACACAGTTCGCTTTGGGGCTTGGCACGGACGATTCGCTTAGAGCAGCCAGAACTGCACTGCACCTGCATCGACCTAGGCAGTCAACCTTCGGATGCAACGCTGGCTCAACTGGTCGAGGAATTGCAGCAACCGGACGGTGAGGACCAGATCGCCTATCGGCAGGAGCAACGTTATGTTGCTCGACTGGTGCGATCGATCGCCACTCCGACCCCGATGCCAGAAACTCCTTTGCGGCTGGGAATTTCTGCCTATGGGGTGCTGGATGACCTGGCACTAATGCCCAGCGAGCGGCGATTCCCTCAGCGAGGCGAGGTCGAGATTCAGGTCTTGGCGGCAGGGGTGAACTTCCGCGATGTTCTCAACGCGCTGGGAATGCTGCAACCCGTGCTGCAAGAAATGGGCTATGCAGAAGCGGCGGCGGTTCCGTTTGGCGGCGAATGTGTGGGGCGAATTGTGGCAGTCGGGGCAGGAGTGCGCGACTTGCAGATGGGGGATGAAGTGATTGCAGCGCAGGCACTTGGCAGTTTGGCGCAGTTTGTCACGGTGAAGGCGCAGTTTGTGATTCTAAAACCGAAGCGGCTCACGTTTGCGGAAGCGGCAACCCTGCCCACAACTTTCCTCACCGCTCAGTACGGCTTGCAGCATTTGGCAAAGCTCAAGCGGGGTCAACGGGTTTTGATTCACGCAGCGGCGGGCGGTGTGGGTCAGGCGGCAATTCAGATTGCTCAGCAGGCAGGCGCAACAGTTTACGCTACTGCGAGTCCGGGGAAATGGGATTTTCTCCGGTCTTTAGGCGTGCAGCACATCATGAATTCGCGCACGATCGACTTTGCCGAAATGGTGATGCACCTCACCGATGGACAGGGTGTGGATGTGGTGCTGAATAGCCTCAGCGGAGCGTTCATCGAGCCAAGTTTGTCGGTGCTCGCAGCGGGTGGGCGATTTGTTGAAATCGGCAAGCTGGGCATCTGGACAGCAGAACAAGTGCAGCAGACCCGATCGGATGTCGTTTATCTCCCGTTTGATCTGTGGACTGTGGGGCAGGAAAATCCGGCTGTGATTCGATCGATGCTGAAATCGCTGCTGCCCAAATTTGAGTCAGGCAAGTTAAACCCGTTGCCGCATACTGTTTTTCCGATCGAGCAAGCGGCAGATGCTTTTCGCTATATGGCACAGGCAAAGCATATTGGAAGAGTTGTGATCACGCTGCCGCCCCTTTCCCCAGGTCAGCCGATTGTTTTTCCAAACTGCACTTATCTGATCACAGGCGGACTCGGCGCACTTGGACTCAAAACAGCCCAGGGCTTGATCGATCACGGCGCAACGCACTTGCTTTTAGCGGGACGCAAACCACCCTCGCCGGAGGCACAGCAGGCAATCGAGCAAATGCAGGCTCACGGCGCATCGATCACAATTGCCCAGGTGGATATCACCCGGTTCGAGGCGATCGAGCAGTTGCTTTTGCCTTATCAGGCGGAGCATCCGGCTCCTCTACGAGGCATCATTCATGCGGCAGGAATCCTGGATGACGGGATGCTGCAAAATCTCACCTGGACAAGATTTGTTCAGGTAATGGCTCCCAAAGTAGCGGGAGCGTGGCATTTGCATCAAGCAAGCCGATCGCTGTCGCTCGATTTCTTTGTTTGCTTTTCGTCGATCGCTTCTCTGTTTGGCTCACCCGGTCAGGGCAGCTATGCGGCGGCAAATGCAGCGATTGATGGGTTAATGCACTATCGTCGTCAGCTCGGTTTACCGGGACTCAGCATCAACTGGGGAGCCTGGGCAGAAGTGGGCATGGCAGCTCGGCTAGAAGAACGCGATCAGCAGCGATTGGCCGCGCAGGGAATGGCTCTGATTCCAAGCGATCGGGGAATAACACTGCTCGAAACGCTGCTGCGGATGCGATCACCTCAGAAAGGGAACTGCTTCGCATCGGCTCAGGTGGGGGTGTTGCCTGTAGACTGGTCAGTATTTCTGGCACGTCAGGTTAACGTTCCACCGTTCCTGGAGGCATTCGCTCAGCCATTATTAAAAATCTCATCCGAGAGGTCAGTGAAGACCTTATCTGGGATGTTATCCGGGACATTATCCGAGACATCCTCCAGGACGTTCACGAACCCTGATCAAGAATTATCAAAATCGCAGTTTATTAACCAGCAATCAGAAGATATTGCGGAAAGTGTAAGCGCCGTTCCTGCTGCCGCAGCTTCTGAAGCACCCCGCTCTTTGGAACAATTGCAAGCCCATCTGCAAGCAGAACTGGCAAAAGTATTGGGATTCAGTACAGCGGATGCGATCGGATTCAGCGATAATTTTGCCGATTTGGGTATGGACTCGCTGATGGCAGTAGAGTTTAACAATCGCCTGCAAAAAACATTGAATTGCACAATTTCATCCTCGGTTCTGTTTGACTATGCCACGATCGCCGCTCTGTCTGCCTATCTGCTCACGCTTTTAGGAGAGGACGATCGAGTAGCCGTTCAGGCAATGCCTTCGGCAGCGGTTCATCGCGCTGACACGGTGGAAAGCTTAGCCCAGCGGAACGGCTTTATTGAGTTAGAGCAAGAACTTCAGACAAATCGTTCAAACGGTTCAGAGATAGCGTCAGATTCTGGAAAGCTCTCCGTAGGCGGGCGATCGAATTCTGCCTATCAGGATGCGATCGAGCAAAAAGCAATTGGCTCGGTTGACCGCTCAGGAAATGGTATTTCTGATACTTCAGATAATTTAGAAATCGATAATTTAGAAATTCATAACAGTCGGCAGACGAGCGAAACACAATCAAATTCAAATGAACCCCGGAACGATACTGAAATTAATGCTGAAATTGCTGAAATTAATGTTGATTTAGAATCGCTTCCGGTTGAGTTTTATCAGTTTGCTCAGATGCCGGAGTATATCAATCTGAAACACGATCTGGCACGAGTGGAGCAGCTCGGCAATCCATTCTTCAAGATTTACGAGGGAATTGCGCGGGAAACGACGCGGCTCAATGGTCGTGAATTCATCAGCTATGCCAGCTATAACTATATCGGGATGTCTGGCGATCCGATCGTTTCTGAGGCGGCAAAGGCAGCGATCGATCGCTATGGCACATCGGTTTCTGCAAGTCGTGTGGTGGCAGGCGAACGTCCGATTCATCGGGAGCTTGAGCAAACGATCGCCCGCTTTCTGGGCACAGAAGACTGCATTGTGTATGTGGGCGGTCATGCCACGAATGTAACGACGATCGGGCATCTGTTGGGCAGTCGCGATCTGATTTTGTATGACGCATTAAGCCACAATAGCCTGCGCGAAGGCTGCAATCTTTCGGGTGCAACGGCGATCGAGTTTGCCCATAACGATGTGCGATCGCTCGAACAGCAGCTGATTCAGCATCGGCATCGCTACGAAAAAGTGCTGATTGTCGTTGAGGGAATTTACAGTACTGATGGCGATCTCGCGCCGCTTCCTGAAATTGTTGCCTTGAAGCAGCGATTCAAAACGTTTTTGATGGTCGATGAAGCGCATTCGATCGGGGTATTGGGGCGGCGTGGGGGCGGCATTGGTGAACACTTCAACATCGTGCCCAATGCGGTCGATTTGTGGATGGGGACGCTGAGCAAATCGTTTGCAAGCTGCGGTGGCTATATTGCAGGCTGTAAAGCACTGATTGAATATCTGAAATACACCGCTCCCGGATTTGTCTTTAGCGTTGGGATGTCTCCGGCAAATACGGCGGCAGCATTAGCAGCACTCCAGGTGCTTCAGAAGGAACCCGATCGCGTTACAAAACTGCATCAGCGATCGCAGCTTTTCCTGCAATTGGCACAGCAGCATCAATTAAATACGGGCGCAAGCCACAGTTCACCTGTGATTCCCGTGATTGTGGGCGAACCCTATAAAGCTGTTCAACTTTCCCATCTCTTAGCTGAGCGCGGTATTGATGTGCAGCCAATGGTCTATCCCTCTGTGCCTTATCATGCGTCGCGTTTGCGTTTCTTTGTCACCTGCCTTCACTCCGAAGCGCAAATTCGATACACGATCGAGCAACTGGCGCAGGCGATCGATCAGCTTGCTTAAATTAACAATGATTAGTTTTTTAGAATGACGAACATTTATTTCTGAAAATTGAAAAATAATCAAAAGATCCCTGCAAAAAATACCTGAAAGACAATTGAAAGGCGGATGAAACACTATCAAATTGCGGCATTGCCCGGAGAAGGAGTCGGTCCAGAAGTGGTGGAAGCATCGCTGGTGATTCTGCAGCAAGCAGCTCAGCAGTTTGGCTTTACCGTGGCGATCGATCGGGGGCTGATCGGTGAACCCGCGCAACAGCAGCACGGCAATTTTTTCCCAGAAGCAACAGCTCAGCTCTGCGAAGGCAAAGACGGCATCTTGTTTGGGGCAGTGACTCAGGGTGGGTTGTTGGAACTGCGAAAACGCTTCGATTTTTTTGCTAATTTGCGTCCGGTGCGTCCTTCAGTTCATTTGCGGGAGCGATCGCCCCTCAAACCCGAAAAGCTGGACAATGTGGATTTGCTGTTTGTGCGGGAATTGGTGAGCGGCATTTATTTTGGGGCATCCGGGCGCGGTATCGACCAGCGAGGCTCCTACGGCTATCACACGATGCAGTATTGGGATCGAGAGATCCGGCGGGTTGCTAGAGTTGCGCTAAAGCAGGCGCAAAATCGCCGTTGCCATCTCACGATCGCCCACAAAGAAAACGCCTTACCGCACCTTCCCTGGACTCGTCTGGTGCAGAGTGAAGCCGCCGCCTTTCCCGAGGTGACGATCGAGCCAATGCTGGTGGATACGCTGGCAATGCAAATCGTGATGAACCCGCAGCAGTTTGACGTGATTTTGGCAGGCAATTTGTTTGGTGATA
This sequence comes from Leptolyngbya sp. FACHB-711, assembly GCF_014695615.1. Lineage (NCBI taxonomy): Bacteria > Bacillati > Cyanobacteriota > Cyanophyceae > Leptolyngbyales > Leptolyngbyaceae > Leptolyngbya > Leptolyngbya sp. FACHB-711. The sequence continues at coordinate 6,720 of NZ_JACJOR010000275.1, read as the reverse complement.
TTCTCAGCGATTTGGGCGCAGTGCTGACCGGGTCGATCGGAGTGCTCGGATCAGCGAGCCTTAACGCCGCTGGATCTGGACTGTATGAACCCATCCACGGAACCGCCCCCGATCTCGTAGGCAAGGGCATTGTGAATCCAATGGGCACGATCGCTAGCGTTGAACTCATGCTGCGGCAATGGGGCGAAATTGAAGCCGCCAATTGTCTAATGCAAACTCAGGAAGAATTACTGGCGCAGGGATACCGCACGGCTGATTTAATGACGCGATCGGAGGATAAATTTGTGAATACGCAGGAGTTTGTCGATCGGTTTTTGGAGATGATGAGTTCGATTGATTGAGATGATGGTGGGGGATTAGATAGCAGTGAAATAATATTTCAGAGCTGTTTGCAGGAAATTCAACGATGACAGTTGACTATCTTCGATTGATTCCAGAAGATCCATACTATATCCCAGCGCAAAACTAATCCGTAGCGCTGGAAGAATTCTCCCGTTTACTTCCGGCAGGAGTGGAGATCGAAATTTCTGTTTATGATACAGCCCACTTCATCGATCAGGGAGAAAACTTTGAGCAGGTGTCTTGTCCATTTTGCGGTAGTGAGCTAGCAACGGACTGGTGGCAAGATGCAATGGATGAAGCCTACAAAAATCTATTCGAAAACTTGTCCGTTACTTTACCCTGTTGTACTCGACAAACATCTCTGAATGATCTTGATTATCGGATGCCAGCCGGATTTGCTCGATTTGTTCTATCTGCCCGTAATCCAAATTTGGGCAGAAATTTAACTGACAGTGAACTAGAGCCGATCGAAAGGGTATTGAACTGTAAAATCAGGCAAATATGCAGCACCTATTAGCCACAGTCAAACGTTAGTTTTTAAGCCAATCAATAAACTAAAAATTGACTTGAAAAGCGATTAAATCAATCCATCTATGAATCAGCAAGAACCCTCCCCCCGCATTCTCTACCTCGGCAGCGACATCAACACCGATGACATTATCCCCGCTAAGCGCGGCACAAACGGCGAACCTGACCACCTGAAACGCTATGCCTTTGAACACCTGATCGGCGAAGGCAAACTGATGGAATACGACATCATTGAAGCAGGCGACAACTTTGGCTGTGGCTCCAGCCGCGAGTTTGCCCCGATCGCCATCCAAGCCGCAGGGATCCAAAAAGTCCGTGCCCGCTCCTTCGCCGAAATCTTTTACCGCAACAGCATCAACATCGGGCTCCCCCTCGAATTCCTCTCCCCATCCCTCCATTCCCTCACTTCCTCATCCACCCCCGCTCCCCTGATTCAATCCATCACCCACTCCGGCGGACTCTCCTCCTTCAATAAACGCCGCCGCGCCGGAAAAATTACCCTTCCCCCCAGCCAAACCCCGCCCCGCCCGATGACAATGGCAGAAAAACTGCTGGCACGCGCTTCAGGCAATGAATTTGTGCAGCCTGGAGAAGTGATATTTGCAACAGTCGATCTGGCAATGTCGCACGATGCGATCGCCGCCACGGTTGGAGAACGCTTTTATCAGGAATTTGGCGCAGATGCAAAAGTCTGGGATGCGGATCGGATTGTGTTTGTTGCCGATCACTTTATCCAGATCAACGACATTCGATCGGATGCGGGCGCGATTCAAATGCACAAGCAGATGGTGCAGTTTGCCCAAGCCCAGAATTGCCGCTTGTTTGATGTGGTTTCTCCTGGTGAAGCGGCGGGAATTTGTCATGTGCTTCTGCCCGAACAGGGTTTGATTCGCCCGGGTATGGTGATCGCCGGAACTGATTCCCATAGTTGCACCTACGGCGCGTTTGGCTGCTTTTCGACGGGCGTGGGCACAACGGATATGGCAAACCTGTTCGCAATGGGCGATTTGTGGCTACGCGTCCCGGGAACGCTGCGGTTTGATCTGTCGGGAACCCTGCCGGATCACGTCAGCGCGAAAGATATCATGCTGTTTATTCTGGGGCAGATTGGCTGCGATGGGGCAGTGGGTAAAGTAATGGAGTTTTGCGGCAGTATTGTCGATGCGCTTGCGATCGATGAACGCATGACTCTAGCCAATATGGTGATCGAGTGTGGCGCAATGTGTGGCTTGATGGCGGTTGATGAAACCACCCGTGCTTATCTGCGCGATCGAGGACAAACGGAGTTTCTCGAAATCACAGCCGATCCAGATGCCCAGTACGATCGCGTTTATTCTTTTGATCTTTCGAACCTGGAACCGCAAATTGCCTGTCCACCCAAGCCCGATCGCGTGATCAGCATCAGCGAACTGTCGGATGTGTCCATCACCCGCGCCTTTATCGGTTCCTGTACGGGCGGTAAGTTCCACGATTTGCAGCAGGCAGCTGCCGTTTTGAAGGGACGCAAAGTTGCCCCCGGTGTCAGCTTGTTTGTGGTTCCCGCATCGCAACAAATTCGTCAGCAGGCAAAAGCATCAGGAGATCTGCAAATTCTAGAACAGGCAGGCGCGCAAATTCTGAAATCGGGCTGCGGAGCCTGTATCAATGCTGGATTCGGCGTGTTAGGTAAACAGGAAACAGGCATTTACGCCACCAACCGTAACTTTAAAGGACGTAGTGGTGACCCCACGGCGCACAACTATCTGGCATCTCCCCGAACGGTGGCGATCTCTGCGGTGCGCGGCAAAATTAGCGATCGGCTGGAAAACGATCGATGAATACCTAAGCTGTTGTTTCATAAACAGTGCTTTTAGTAAAGCTTTCCTCACAAAATTTTGCACGAATTAAGAAGAATTGTTACAGTGCAGGAAACCTTGCTCCTTACCTCCTGCCTGTATGAATCTTCTTTTCGGCATTATTCCAACTCCGTCACCGCTGCAAGCCAAGTCTCGTGTTTATGACCTGAAAGCCCGATTAGATTGGGGCGAGCCTGCCCTGACGATTATTGATGTCCGCGATCGATCGGCGTTTCAGCTTAGCCATTTGCTCGGCGCGATAAATATGCCGCTTGAAGAATTACTCGATCGGGTACTGACCAGCCTGGAACGGACGCGGGACATTTACGTGTACAGCGATATAAACGAAGAAGCCGCAGAGGCAGCAGCGATTTTGCGAACTGCGGGATACCTCAATGTGTCTGAGCTTCAGGGTGGGTTACCTGCCTGGAAAGCAGTAGGCTATCCGATCGAGTCGGGCTTCTTCTGGCTCGCACTCTAGGATCTTGAGTACAGGATCTTGAGTACGCCTCAAACATCCTCCAAAGATTGTTTAGCCGCAAAAATTGCTCACGCTCCATTTCCTCAAATCGCTGATGCTCGAATCTTTTATGATCGAGAGACAGAGTGGGGTCAATGCAATGCGTGCAGGAATAATTTCTGGAATCTCTTCTGAAATTGCTCAGCTTGGGCGACGCTTTTTGGCGATGCGAAGCAGGTTTCCCCAGGGGGTAATCGGGCTGGTGCTGATTATGGCGATCGGGCTGTCGTCCTGTAATCCGAGCGAACTACGATCGCAGGCAGCCAGCGTGCCCCGGTTAGTCATCAGTGAACTAAGCGAACCCAAGACATTTAACCCCGTGACCAGTCAGGAAACCACCAGTGTTTTTGGGCTGATTCTAGACAGCTTGCTGTCTACCAACGGCTTGAACGGGGATCTGGAGCCTGGATTAGCGGAAAGCTGGGAAATTTCGCCTAACCAGAAGCAAATTACCTTTACCCTGCGCGAGGGGCTAAAGTGGTCGGATAGCACACCGCTCACAGTAGATGATGTGCTGTTCACGTTTAACGATGTGCTGTTTAATCCCAAAATTCCCAGCAGCTCAGCAGATATTCTGCGAGTGGGCGAACAGGGCAAATTTCCGACGGTTGAGAAAGTAGACGATCGCCGCGTTCGATTCACTGTTCCCGAACCCTTTGCGCCGATTTTGCGGTTTGCGGGCGGTGTAGAAATCCTGCCCAAGCACGTTCTAGCCGAGTCTGTTTCGACTCTGGATGGAAACAACCAGCCCAAGTTTCTTTCGACCTGGGGCACGGGTACCAATCCTGCGGAAATTGTAGGCAGCGGTGCTTACAAACTCACGAGTTATCGGGTGGGAGAGCGCCTGATCTTCGATCGCAATCCCAACTACTGGCGCAAAGATGCTCAGGGCAATCCTCAGCCGTATATCGATCAGTTTGTGATCCAGATTGTGGAATCGACCGATGCTCAGTTGACCCAGTTTCGGTCGGGCGGTTTGGATACGGCTGCGGTCACCCCAGATTATTTCCGACTGATCAAACGCGAAGAAAACCGGGGCGATTTCACAATTTATGAGGGGGGTCCTGCTCTCAGCTCCCTTTTCATGGCATTCAATCTCAATCAGGGCAAACGTAACGGTAAACCCCTCGTTAACCCAATCAAGTCACGCTGGTTTAATACGCTGGAGTTTCGGCAGGCAGTGGCTCAGGCGATCGATCGCCCCACGATGATCAACAATATCTATCAGGGTTTGGGCGTTCCGCAAAATTCGCCGATTTATATCCAGAGTCCTTACTATCTTCCGCCTGAAAAAGGATTGCCCACCTACGAGTACAACATCGAGCAGGCAAAGGCTCTGTTGCAGCGTGCCGGATTCAAATACAACGCCCAGGGACAGCTTCTTGATGCAGACGGCAATCGGGTGCGCTTTACCATGTCTACCAATGCGGGCAACAAAATTCGTGAAGCCAGCGGTTCTCAAATTAAGCAAGACTTGTCAAAAATTGGGATTCAGGTCGATTTTCAGCCAGTCGCCTTTAACACGTTGGTTGGCCAAATGACAGACAGCCTGGACTGGGACACGATGATCATGGGCTTGGGCGGCGCAGGAATTGAACCCGATGGCGGTCGAAATGTTTGGTCGCCCGATGGACAGCTTCACCTGTTTAACCAGAAACCGGGTGAAGGAAAAACGCCGCTCGAAGAACGAGTCGTGGCAGACTGGGAAGCCGAAATCGGACAGCTCTATGTCAAGGGAAGCCAGGAACTAAACGACGACAAACGCAAAGCCATCTACGCCGAAATTCAAAAGCTGGTTCAGCAATACGTGCCAATGGTATATCTGGTCAATCCACTTGCCCTCTCCGCAGTCCGAAACGAAATCGAAGGCGTGAAGTTTTCTGCGCTCGGCGGTTCGCTGTGGAATTTGCATGAGCTGAAGCTGAGCGAGGAGTAGGGGGGAGTAAGGGAGTAGATGAATGATTACTCCCCTTCCCTCAACCTTTACTCAACCCCACGCTGATCGATCGCCTTTCGAGCTTTTTCGGCTCTGGTTTCGGCTTCTGCCATGACTTCAGGCAGCTTTTCTAGCATTTCGCCAGGGTAGTTTTCCAGCACCTTGGTGGAAAGCGAAATTCGCCGCTTCACCGCATCCAGATCGATAATGAGGGCTTTAATGGGCTGTCCGATTTCAAAGACCTGGTTCAGGTCCGCAATATAGTTTTTGCTGATTTGGTTGATGTGAAGCAAGCCTGTGGTGCCGTCAAATTCAACAAAGACTCCAAAGGGCTTCATGCTGACGACCTTGCCCTCGATAAGTTGACCGATCGTAAGCTGGCTGAGGCTGACTGCCTGGGAGGCCATGCGCTGCGACAGCACCAAACGGCGGCGATCGGGGTCTACTTCGAGCACTGCAACGTTTAAGGCTTTGCCGATCAGAGCTTCTAGATTATCGCGCTCGACCAGATGCGATCGGGGAATAAACCCGCGAATGCCCTGAACTTCTGCGGTCACGCCGCCTTTATTAATGCCGCTGACTCTTGCCTGCGTTGTTTGCTGATCTTCTTGCAGGGCTTGCAGTCTTGTCCAAGCTTGCTTGATTTCAAACTGGCGCAGCGATAGCGTTACTTGCCCGTCGTCGTTTTGCTCACGGATGATCAGGTACTCGCGCTCCTCGCCTTCGGGAAGAAATTCAGGCAGGTTAGTCACGCGCTTAAGGGAGGCTTCTTCGATCGGTAGAAATGCAGCCGATTTGCCGCCAATATCAATATAGGCTCCGTCTGAATCGTAGCCCGCTACTTTGCCCCGCACGACCTGACCTCTCTGAAACTGATAGTCGTGTTGTTCGAGGGCTTTAGCAAAGTCGTCAGTAGAAAAGGACAAAGTCAGCCTCCTAGAAACCAAGTTGAATTACTCAGACTGAGATTACTCCGGCGATCGCCGATTGATTTGCCAATCGATCGAATGACGATCGTGATCGAAGCGATCCAGGCAATGATCTTAGCGAGATCTTAGCGATCCTCTCTGAGCACTACTTCCTGACCTATGGTACTCTCTCCATCCTGGGAATGACATCTCTCGCAGCGAGATCACTGGCGGATCTGCCAGCACCCCCAGGGGCAGCCTCGCAGCAGCGCGTTAACTCATTCGCTTGAGGGCAGACAGCAACAAATCTTGAGGTTTTGGATTCGTTTCAGCCGATGCTTACAGCCTTGTTCAGGCGATTGAAGTACAAAAAATGGGGCATAGCCCCTGCACTCCCCGTACCTTACGGGAGTGAAAAACGCTGTATCCAGTTTGAGCTGGCTGGGTTGGGGGCAATTAATTTTTCTGGAAATTCCCCCATTTAACGGGTAGCGAAAATCATCATGTTAAGCCCTTGGAGGAATTTACTCGCGCTTACACTGCGCCTGAAATAATTTCCTCCCTTGGGGCGGATTACGAAACACGCGATTCTAAGCAGCAATAAAGTATCCGCCTCACGAATCGTCATTACTACCATCGAATCTAAGTTCC
>NZ_JACJOR010000274.1:0-4727 GCF_014695615.1 Leptolyngbya sp. FACHB-711 | reverse complement strand
ACAACAGGATAAAAGATGCCGCTGCCAGCGTCGAAGTGAATGACTGCCGCCTGTCCCGTAGCACAAATTTCCCCGCTCTAGAAAAACGATCCATTCTCGCCCATCGGCAGACAAAGCCGTTCTTTCGGGTGAAGATCCTTCACGCCAAACAACTTGCCCGCTGAATTCTAGCCGTTTCAGAGTTTTGATAGTCCGAACAATTTTAGTTGCAGCGTATCGTCGTTGATAGTCAGGAAATGGAAGAGCATTTGGACGCATCCTTTCTTCTGCTGGCAGCATCGTGAATCAAAGAGAGATAAACAAGAACACCAGAACCAATCACTAAATAACAGGAAGACGACACAGCCAAACCTTTTCTACAACAGGGTAAATCGAAAGAGGAATGTAATATAGACTTTTACAGCAACACAAATCTAGACCCGGAAACAAATCGCGCTGAAGCGATCGCAACAGCAATTCTGCCTGAATTAGATTAACAAACACGACGCCCAAATCAGGCAAACTTCTCACCTTGAAGAATCGCCTTCTACTTAGTGTCTTCTACTTAATGGATGAACTGGGTAAAGGCAGACGGCAAATGCCGAAAGGGTAAATGCTGGATAAAAGTAGAAAACGATCGTTGAAACGCCCTGATTTTTGAGCCGGTTCCGATAAGGTAGCGGTTACGGCCTTCTACTTTACGGCTTTCTACTTATAAAGTGATTACACGAAAGTGATTACACGAAAAAGCGATTACACGAAAGTGATTACGCTTTTGAATCGGTCACACTCTTCCTCATTTTCTCGCTTGAACTGGCGATGGGCAAGATGCAATGACCCGATTTCTATGAGAACTTGATTCTGATCGGTAAATTTTGAGTAAATTTTAAAAGAGTAAACTCTTAAAAGAGAATAGAGTTCTCTGTGCGGGGCAGCAAAAGTCACGTTTTCTTATTCACTTTGTTAGCGATCGGCAGCGAAAACTTGAAAGTGCTGCCGTGGCCAAACTGGCTTTCTGCTTCGATCGTGCCATCCTGAAGCTCGACCAGTCGCCGACAAATTGCCAGTCCGATTCCCGTACCGCCTGAATTGCGATTGCGCGATCGATCTGCCCGCCAAAATCGCTCGAACACATGGGGCAAATCTTCTTCTGCGATGCCCTGTCCTGTGTCGATCACTGCCACCCAGACTTTATCCGCTTCTGAACGCAACTGAACAACGATCGATCCCTCCGGCGTGTAGCGGATTGCATTCCCGATCAAATTCACCACAATCTGCTCAACCCGAAACGGATCGGCGTTCACCATCGGAGCCTCAGCAGGAACATCGAGCAGAAGTTTTGGGCTGTCTTCGGCAATGAGCTGATCGGCAAATCGCTGCACAATTCCTGTCAATAAAGGACGCAAATCGAGCGGACGCGCATCGATCGGCAAATAGCCTGCCTCCATCTTGGAAAGCTCTTGCAAATCATTCACCAATCGCTGCATCCGAGTCGTTTCCTTGGCAAGGCGATCGTAGATTTCAGTCGAAGGTTCGATCGTCCCGTCTGATAAGCCCTCCAGATAGCCCCGCAGAATCGTGAGCGGTGTTCTTAGCTCGTGGCTTAGGTCGCTAACCAGTTCGCGCCGCCGCTGTTCGACGCCTTCTAGAGTGGCTGCCATTCGGTTAAAGCTGGTGGCAAGCTGATCAAGTTCCGGGATTTCGCTGCTAGGAACGCGCTCTTCTAGCTGTCCGGCAGCAAATTTTTTGGTGATCTCCTCCATCTGAATCAGCGGCTTCACGATTCGCCTGGTTACCAGATAGCTCAGTCCGCCTGCCGTTGTCGCTCCGACCACCACAGACCAGAGAGCACCCCGGCTCCAGGCATCTTCAAACCGACGAATAAGCTGAGTTCGCACTTCTCCCACACGCCAGCCGCCAACTTCGATCTGTCGCAGATACAGCGCGAAAAAACGCGGCGATGAAATTTTGCCCACTGCCAGCAGAGTCAGCAGCCCGACAATCATCACAATAATGTGCGAAAAAAATAGCCGCGATCCTAGACTCGGTTTTGCCGTCTTAAGTTTTTTCATGGGCGGCGATAGCGACCGATTAATTCTGCTTGTGCTAGCGTATGCCCTTTCATTGCTTTGCTGACCTCGATCGGGCTTGCTCCCGGCGGGAGATCCAGAAACTTATCTAAAGCATACAGTCTAAACACATAGCGGTGGCTTCCACTGACAGTTTCATCCGGCAAACAGGGACCGCCATAGCCAAATTTGCCAAAATCACTTTTGCCGTGGGTCCCTCCCTGGCTCAGCAGCGGATTCGCCGGAACCCCTTCGGGCAACTGGCGCAAATCGGGCGGCAAATCATACAGCAACCAGTGCGTTTTTCCCGCCGCGTCGGGGTCAGTGACCACCACTGCCAAACTCTTTGTCTCTGCCGGAGGTTCGTCCCAGCTCAGGGCAGGTGAAAGGTTTTGCCCATCACAGGTATTTTTCGCCGGGATCATGCCATCCGCAGCAAAGGCAGCACTGCTCAGGGTCATCGTTTTACCGGACTGCCCTGATACAGCACTGCCTTGATTTTCTTTCACCTGATTTTGAGCAGAATTTCTAGACTGGCTCGATCGCGGCGCACAGCCTAGTAACCCCAGTCCAACCAGCCCGATCGCCTTAGCACTGACTGCCAGAACCGATCGCCGCCCAATAGCTCCATCAGGGAATTTGCTCCCCATCATTACTGCTGCCTATCTGATTCAGTGTTCTGGTTCGATCTTAGGCGAATTTTGGGGGGAGTTGAACGCGATCGTAACTAGGCGAATTTCGAGGCATTTAAGCTGCGGTCGCACTCTGGCTATCCGCTCTTGATGCGCTCAATCCCAATCTACAGGTCGTAGATCAGACACTCGATGCGGCTGGGAAATTCTTCGCAGTAGCGATCGAAAGCGGTGCCGCGCTTTGCCTTTTGCTGACGGTGAGATTTTTCAGCCATCAGTTCTTCGACAATATCCCAGGCAACCACTGCCTCAGTTGAAGTAATGCCCTGAGCCGTCGTCACCGTGCGGGCATAGTCGAGCGCGTCCTGAATTCTTTGATCCAGCGAGATCATTGCTTCCCCAGAAGCATCGAACCGATCCGCCGACTGATCAAAACGAGAAATCGATTGAACCATGATTGCAAAAGTCCTTGAAGTGAAATGGTGAACTTAGTCAAACTGCCAGCCAAGCCAGCAAAAAAGCATGATTGGAGAGAACTTGAAGCTCTTAACTCTCCTGCATACTTCCAGTATATTCATAACCAATTGAAATTTCGGGTTCGGAAAACCATAACTCTGTTTAATCTTTCATTCAGAAAACCGCCCCTCGTCCCCCCATCCCCTATCTCTCCAGATCCCCCCCAATCCCGACCAGGACTAGCACAATATCCGAATGACCGATAGGATTTTTGGATGTAGAACGATCGTCTCGTTATTAAAGGTTGGAGAAATCCATGACCATTCCTTCCACACTTCAACTGGCATTCCAGCAAGCAAACGCCCTGAAAGTAATCAGTGGCTTGACCAATTTTGATGCCGATCGCGTTGCTGCTGTCGTAAAAGCTGCCGATCGCGGCGGGGCAACCTTTGTAGACATTGCTGCCGATGCCGACCTCGTGCGGATGGCAAAGCAGCTCACCCACCTGCCGATTTGCGTTTCCGCGATTGAGCCTGAAAAATTTGTAGCGGCGATCGAAGCAGGCGCAGACCTGATCGAAATCGGCAACTTCGACCCCTTCTACGCCCAGGGCATCCGGTTTGAAGCGGCGGAAGTCCTCGAACTGACCCGGCGGACTCGCGCCCTGTTGCCCCATATCACTCTGTCAGTCACGGTTCCCCACATCCTGGAACTCGACCAGCAGGTGCAGCTTGCCGAAGCACTGGTTCAAGTAGGCGTAGACATCATCCAGACCGAAGGCGGCACTAGCAGCCAGCCCACCCACGCCGGAACCCTGGGACTGATCGAAAAAGCAGCTCCCACCCTGGCAGCCGCCTCTGAAATCTCTCGCGTTGTCAGCGTCCCCGTTCTTTGTGCTTCCGGTTTATCCAGCGTCACCGCACCTCTGGCGATCGCCGCAGGCGCATCAGGAATCGGAGTCGGCTCTGCTATCAACCGCCTGAACGATGAAGTTGCCATGATCGCCGTGGTCCGCAGTCTAGTGGAAGCGATGGGAACGGTGAGCCGGGGACGGGTCTCTGTGTGAGGAAGTGAGGGACTGAGGGACTAAGAGGCTGAGGGGCTGAGGGGAAGCGATGGGAGGAGGGACGGGGTGAGTAAATCAAAATAGAGCAATAGGGAAAGCGATGGGCAGCGAAGGGAACGGCTAAAGGTCGAACTCAAAATTCAAAGCCCTCCTTTGGTTACCCCTGTTACCCCCCTATCTCCCCGTCTCCCCATCTCCTCCCTTCATTCACCCCTATGTCCGCTCGCCTCCTCACCTACAGCCCCGCCTACACCCTCGTCCCCACCTACGAATGCTTCAATCGCTGCACCTACTGCAACTTTCGGGCCGATCCGGGACAAGATGAATGGTTGACGCTCGATCGCGCAGCGCAAATCTTACGATCGCTTCAGCCGCAGGGCGTAATCGAGATTTTGATTCTGGCTGGGGAGGTGCATCCGCAGCATCCGCAGCGACGGGCATGGTTTCAGCGAATCTATGACTTGTGTGAGCTTGCCCTGCATCTAGAATTTTTGCCCCACACGAATGCGGGCATTCTCAGCTTTG
>NZ_JACJOR010000273.1:0-11207 GCF_014695615.1 Leptolyngbya sp. FACHB-711 | reverse complement strand
TCTCAACTTTGTGAGGCTGAGTGAAAAGCGGCGTTGCTGAATAAGCGTATGATACGCCCCCCTAGCCCCCCAACTTTGGGGGAACCAGAATTCAAAGTCCCTCAGCATTGGGGGATTTAGGGGGCGATACAGAAGCTGAATTTGCACCCTTCATATCCCGATTCAGCAACGCCTGAAAAGCAAAATAGGGCAGCAGCAAAAGCCTTTTTTACCCAAGCGCACGAGGTCGCCGAACTGCAATGATGAAAAGTGACAAAAGGCTAGCCGGGAAATCTACTGTCGGCGCGATCAGGTTTTGGTATCCCACAGATCTCAATCGATGCAAGGAACACAAAAAATTACACTTTTGGCGTTAGGTGCATCACACTAGTTGCATCACATAAGGAAGGAAAGCGCGCCGTACTTCAGATGCTCCTCGCAAACTGGGTTCGATCGTTGCAGTGAACCAGGAAGGATCGCCTTTCAGGAAATGAGCATGCAGATCGACAAATTGCCCATAGCGATCGGCAATGTCTTGAATGGCGGTATTCATTCGCCCAAGATTGTTACGGGCGATCGCTGGCTCAACCCCTACGAAATTGCGACGGTCATCTCCCAGGGTGGGATCATAGACGCTACCCAGCAAAACCGGACGGATGGGCAACTGCTGTACAAAAGCGTCGAGGGCACTGGCAAAGCCTGCAATTCCTGCACCCGTATCGGCGATCAGCCCCCGCAGCAGATCGTTGCCGCCTACCGTGATCAGCGCAATTGACTTTCCCTGAACCTGCAATCCCTTGATTTGAGCAGGTAAACCTTCAACCGTTGCGCCATCACGAGCACGGTGTTCTAAGCGGGCAGATCCGATCGAGGCGAGATCCTGTCCCTCAAATTCAGCAAAGAGACGGTTATCGTTCTGTACTAACAGTTGCCCCGGATGGACGCCATACTCGTTGTACCGTCCACAATCTAGAATCGAATCGCCAAAGGTGTAAAGCGTCACCATGTTTTGCTCCTGCCCATTGCAGCCTAAAACCGTCAGGAGGCCTGCTCCTCCCGCTGCTTGCAGAAATCGTCGTCGTGTCAGTCGGAACGAAGTCATCCCCTTCCCCTCCTTGCTCGACCCTAGCATTGCAACAGTGGGGATGAGATGAATCGGCAGATGGATTTATAGCGGAAGCGATCGTGGGAGTCATCTTGCTGCGTTGATCCAGACCTTACAACAACGCAAACGATGCAAATTACTGGTTACTACAAACTCTGTGCGACATAACCGCAATTCTTGATCTCCCACAATTCTTGATCTCCTGGCTGCTTCCTTGACCCTACAGAGACATCAGAATTGAATCATCGTAAAGTTTATCAATCTGCATACCATCGGAAATAACTTTCATTCGGGCACCTTCTTTCAGGTTGAGCTCGAAGTTTTTCATCACATTGTTAGGACTATTGGCATTGAAGCCGATGGATTTGTTCATGGCAATATCAAAGATTTTTACCCCGGCAATCTGGGATTTGGCTTCTGCTTCAGAAACTCCAAGTTTGTCTGCCGTAATTTTGATCGCCTCTGCGTCACTGGCATTGACCAGCTTCACCGCTTTATCAACCGCCCGCAAATAAGCCTGCAAATCTGCTTTGCGTGTTTCAATCATCGGCTGACGAGTCGCAATGACATCAGCAATCAAGTTAGTATCTTTACTGCTGAAAATCACTTCTCCGCCCCCGTCCTTGGCTGATTTTGTTAACCACGGCTCAAAAGTGACTGCCGCATCAACCTGTCTAGACGCAAATGCAGTGGCTGCATCGGCCGCGGTCATATCCCTAAGGGTGATATCTGCCTCGGTTAAACCACCCTTAGCTAAATAAGCTTGCAGCAGCACATTTTGAAAAAGAATGTTTTCGCGAGCAACAGTTTTGCCTTTCAGGTCAGCCGGAGACTTGATATTGCGCCCGATGATGCCATCTGAGCCATTGGAATAATCCACCACATAAATCATGCGGATTGTTGGATCTTTCTCAATACATTGCAGTACATCCCCTGACGTGAGCCAGGCAACATCCAGTTTTCCTGCCAGGAAAGCGGTTATTTCATCACTGTTACTTTGAAAGAAAGCTTCTTGAACATTTAGCCCCTCTTCCTTGAAGAAACCTTTTTGCAGTGCGACAAAATGTCCTGAAAAGCCGGGCCAGGGATTTACCCCAGAGGTGATGGTCTGAGATGCCGCATTAGACGAAGAGCCAGCATTGCCCTGGGTACAGCCATGTAACGCCAACCCGCCTGCCAAGCCCCCCATCAGCATGAGCGCACGACGACGATTGAGTAAAGCGGTAGTCCGATTCATAACTCTCCGATATTCCTTTAATGCGATCGACGAATAAACTTAACCAAAACGACTTGAAACAGAAATCAACGCTTTGCCCGAAGGCTTGCACGATAACAGTGCAGCGAAGATTACGGCGTGCAATCTGCGATCGCAGGTTAGGGTTCAGCCTCATGTAGCAGGCGGATAATCTCTCGTTTGATGCTGATGAATTCTGGCGAAAGCTTAACCTCCAGATCGTGATGCTCCGGTAGATGCGTTTCTATCACCTGCTTGAGCCGTCCCGGACGCGCCCCCATTACATAGACGCGCTGTGCCAGAAAAATTGCTTCTTCGATATCGTGGGTAATCATCAAAACCGTGACGTGCGTCTTTTCCCAAACGTCGAGCAAAAATTGCTGCATCTGCTCTTTGGTCTGGGCATCGAGTGCGCCAAATGGTTCATCCATTAACAAAACCGACGGCTCATTTGCCAGGGCACGGGCGATCGCCACCCGTTGCTTCATACCGCCAGAAAGCTGTTTAGGGTAGGCATTGGCAAACTGGGTTAGCCCCACGACATCCAGAAAGTAGGACACTCGCTCTTTTTGCTCAACCTTGGGCAACTTGCGAAGCTGCAACCCGAAGGCAACGTTTTGAGCGACCGTTCGCCAGGGATACAGCGTGTAGCCCTGAAACACCATACCGCGATCGGAACCGGGCAGCCCAGTTACATCTTCCCCATCCACTAACACCTGTCCAGTCGAGGGAGTGGCAAGCCCTGCGGCAATATTCAGCAGCGTTGACTTCCCGCAGCCCGATGCACCCACCAGACAGATAAACTCTCTAGGATAAAGTTTCAGGTTAATGTCCTGAAGAACGGTTAACGGCTGGTCGCCCCGCATCGAGAACTGCTTGGAGAGCGATCGAATTTCCATTTTGGGCTGAACTGCAATGCTTTCGGAACTCCCATCCGCAGTATTCAATTCTCGTGGCTGATGACCGAAGCGGGTATCAAGCATATCTGGGTGTCCTGAGCTGTTCGTCAAACATTGGTCAAACAAAATTATTGCTAAGCAAAGAGAATGGGTGAATGCAAGATTTTAAGCGTGTTGCCAATCATCAGTTAAATATGATTCACACCCCGCAATATGTAAATCAAAATACAATTTCCGCGCAATCTGCCTAAATAGTGAGCAGGATCCGCCTGAATGGGGTCTAGCTGCGAATTTGGTCTGCCCAAGGGGTGAGTTTTGCCGAAAGCCACTTCAAGCCATAGTCAATGATCAACCCAATCAAGCCAATCACCGCAATACAAAACAGCACCTTTTCGGTTTGTAGAAATCGCTGGGCCTGAATAATTCTGAACCCTAAACCGCTTTGAGCTGCCAGTAGTTCGGCAATGACCAGAAAGTTCCACGCACCGGAAATGTTGACGCGCAATGTATCCAGCACACTGGGGAACGTGGCAGGCAGAATCACCTTAAAAAACACATCTCGACGAGTCGCACCCAGCGTATAGGCAACATTGATCATTTCATTGGGAATAAACTTTACCGCGTCCGCCACCATCATCGCGTTGTAAAGAACCACGCCCAAAAAGATGATAAGAATCTTTGATTCTTCGCCCAGTCCTACCCAGATGACGATCAGCGGCACAAACGCCGTAACGGGCATATAGCGCACCGTTCCAACGATCGGCGCAAACAGGCTATCCATACTGTGAAACGCACCCATTGCCCATCCGATCGGCACTCCAATTAGAGCTGCCAGCAGAAAGCCGCCCGCCACTCTGGCACTGCTCACCCCAATATCAAGCAACAGGTTATTTTCAGTCAGCATTTGCAGCCCTGCCTGAAGCACTGCCGTGGGAGTCGGTAAAAACATCGGGGAAACCACGCCAGCATAGCTCACGATCGTCCAGGCAATAAACGGAATCAGGAGCGATAACGCCCCGACCGTCAGTGAAAGCCAGCGAGGAAATCCCTGACGGATACTCCAGAATACAGACGGCTTCAGGTAGCGCTTGTTTGACGGGAGCGGAGCAAAATTAGGACTGCCTGGTTCGGTCGTGCTAGAGTGAGCCACTCGCGGTATTTCCTCCTTGAGTTCATGAAATAAACAATGAAACGAGCAATCCATGAGCAATTCCCCCAACGAGGAGAATCGTCCTGACTAGAAGAACTTGAGATACCGCTGAATCTCCCAGTCGGAAACGTGGTTGTGATACGCCTGCCATTCCTGCGATTTAAAGTCGATATACGTCCGGTACATCAGCGACCCCATCACCTGCTCGCTTAAAGGATCTGCGGCAAAGGCGGCGATCGCTTCTTCCAAGTTGCGCGGCAAAAAGCGAATTCCCATGTCTTGCAGGTCTGCGAGGGACTGCTTGTACATATTTTCGGTGTGCGGCTCACCCGGGTCGAGTCCTTCGCGAATTCCTTCCAGTCCGGCTGCCAAAATCATCGCTGCCCCCAGATACAGGTTGGTAGAGATATCTGCCGCACGACACTCGACCCTGCCGCCACCCAGCGGAATTCGCAGCATGTTCGTCCGGTTATTGTTGCCGTAGCAAATGTAAATGGGTGCCCAGGTAAAGCCCGACATACTGCCTCGGGCAATCAGGCGTTTGTAGCTGTTGACCGTAGGAGCGATCGTCGCACAGATCGCCGGAGCATGACGCAAGACGCCCGCAATAAACTGATAGCCCAGCTTCGATAACCCACAGCCACGCGGATCGTCTGCGGACTCAAACAGATTTTTGCCCGTCTCCAGGTCTGCCAGCGACATATTATAGTGTGCGCCGCTGCCCGTGCGGTTGGCAAAAGGTTTGGGCATAAAAGTGGCAAAAAAGCCGTGTTTGCGAGCAATTTCCTTCACCATCAGCCGGAAGAACGTGAAGCGATCCGCCATTGTCAGGGCATCGGTGTAGGCGAAGTCGGTTTCAAACTGTCCGTTGCCGTCTTCGTGGTCAAACGAATACACATCCCAGCCGAGCTGATTCATTGCCTCGACAATTTCTGTCACCCAGGCATAGTTGTCTAGCAGCCCTTGCACGTCGTAACAGGGTTTATGCAGCACATCGCGATCGCTAATTGGAATTGGCTTACCGTCTGCTGTTTCTTTGAGAATAAAGAACTCCGTTTCAATTCCCAAATTAAAGCCGAAGCCCATCTCTGCGGCTTGTGCCAGCACTCTTTTCAAAATACTGCGGCAGCACGCCTCAAACGGTTTTCCTTCCAGGTAGAGATCGCTAGCAAACCAAGCAATTTCCGAGTTCCAGGGCAAGATTGTGGCAGAGGCAGGATCAGGCATTGCTGCAACTTCTTCATCGCTAACATCCTGCGGTACACCGTCTAGCGCAGCTCCTGTAAACAGTTCCGAACCTCGCATCATTTGACCGAAATGGGACAGAGGCACGGCTTTGGCTTTGCACATACCATGAATATCCACAAAACTTGCCAGTGCATATTTAACTCCCTGCGCTTCCAGGGTTGATTTGAGCGATTCCAGTTCGGGAGATAAAAGTTGAGCCATTAGAAAAGCGGTAGGGTGAAGACGAGCAGAGAAAATTTAGAAACTTTCACTGGGTTATTCTGGATACTTTTGCAAAAGGCGATCGCAATGTATCGCAATATTTAGTCAATCGGTTAACGGATTTCTTAATTGAACCGCACGATATTTTCAAAAAAATGAGCGGCCTCAACACCGATGCACGATCACAGCACAGCCTTGTAGTGTATTGAGTCGGGTTGAACAGTTTTGTATCAACATATACAAGGAATGTTATCGATCGCGGTCAATCCGAATCAATTAAGTTTGTTTACATCGATCATGCTCATTGCATAGAGTGAGAATGATGACCGTTGAAACAACTATTATTCTTCCTGTCCTTCTGTTCCTCGTCTTCCCTCATCACAGCTCGAAATATTGATTCTGGCTCGGCTTAGAATTAAAAGATTTTGTACTGGTTTGTCTTATCTTTGTCTCATCAAGACTTTCCCAATTATGTATATTCCGGCTGATCCTCATCCTTTTCCGTATGACGGCAATTTGCAGCCGCACAACACTACGATTCTCGTGATTGATATGCAGGCAGATTTTTGCAGTCCGGGCGGATACCTGGCAAAAAAGGGATATGATATTTCTCTGACCCAAGCCCCCATTGCCCCAATTCAACGCCTGTTAGCCGCTGCAAGGGCAAAGCAGTTTTCGGTCTTTTTCACCCGGGAAGGACATCGATCGGATTTGCTGGATCTGCCTGCAACAAAACGTTGGCGCAACGAAAAAGCGGGTGCTGCAATTGGCAGCGAAGGTCCGATGGGACGATTGCTGGTTCGCGGCGAGACAGGCTGGGATATTATTCCCGAACTGAGTCCTCAACCGGGAGAACCGATTATCGATAAGCCAGGAAGCGGAGCGTTCTATGCCACTGATCTGGATCATTTGCTGCGGCAGCGAGGCATTCGGAACGTGATTCTTTGCGGGGTGACAACTGCCGTCTGTGTACATACCACCCTCAGAGAAGCGAGCGATCGCGGCTATGATACCCTGCTGCTGGAGGATTGCTGCGCAGAAAGCGATGAGCGGCTGCATTGGGCAGCGATCGAAATGGTCAAAATAGAGGGCGGTCTTTTTGGCAGCGTTACGACTTCTGACCAGGTGATCGAGGTCATGAGTTCGCTTTGATCAGGGATTGGGTTCGCTAAAGTCATCGCTCAGTAAGTTCATTTTAGATTGGCTAATGAATCGACTTCAGGATAAAGTTGCGATTATCACGGGTATCAGTTCGGGAATTGGCAAAGCCGCTGCTAAGCTCTTTTGCGAACAGGGCGCGATCGTCTTTGGAATCGATCGAAATGTCGCAGCCGGAGAAGCCTTTGCCGCAGAACTACTTGCCCAGAGCTATCAGTTTGAGTTTTACGCCGCCGATTTATCGATCGTTGCTCAGTGTGCCGAAGCCGTAGAAGCCTGCTGGCGCACCTATGGACGGATTGATGTTCTTTATAACAATGTGGGCATTTCTGCCGTCCTTCCCTTTGACCAGACTGATCATGCCACTCTAGAACAAATCATGACGGTCAATTTTCTTTCGGTGTTTTCCCTTTGCCAGCAAACCATTCCCAAGATGCAGCAGCAGGGTCATGGCGTGATTATCAATACTGCTTCAGAATTAGCGATCGTGGCACAGCCCTTCTATGCTGCCTATTGCGCCAGTAAGGGAGCCGTGTTGTCCTTTACCCGTGCCCTGGCACTGGAATATGCCCAAGCCAATATTCGGATTAATGCGCTCTGTCCTGGTCCGATCGATACCCCAATGCTGCAACAGGAATTTAACGTTGATTCAGACCCCGTTGAAGCCAGGAATCAGGGAATTGCCACCATGCCGATCGGTCGATTGGGAACACCCGAAGAAATCGCTCAGGTTGCGCTGTTTTTGGCGGCAGATGCCCCTGCCCTGATGCATGGAGCATCGATCGTGGTAGACGGAGCAAAGACAATTGTGTAATACCGCCCCATCAAAGAGCACCAACAGAACAGCACCCACCAGAAGCACTTCAGATGGAGAATTAAAGCTTATTGAATCCGTGATCCTTAGCAAAAAATATGGCGATCGACTACGAAGTCTATGAGTTGGGAAACGTTCAGCTCCAATCGGGTGAGATTTTGCCTGATGCAAAACTTGCCTATGCCACCTACGGGACGCTGAATGCTCAAAAAGATAATGTGATTATTTTTCCGACCCACTACACGGGAACCCATCGTAGCAATGCAGTTCTGATTGGCTCTGGCCGAGCCCTTGACCCCGATCGCTATTTCATCATCGTGCCCAATTTGTTTGGTAATGGGCTGTCCTCCTCGCCCAGCAATATTTTAGCCAGCAATACTTTAGCCACAAATATTCCAGACGGTGCGGCATTTCCCCACGTGACGCTGTACGACAACATTCAGTGTCAGTTCCGCCTGATTACCGAACAGTTTGGCATTGAGCGCATTGCCCTGGTTCTGGGCTGGTCGATGGGAGCGCAGCAGGCATATCACTGGGCAGCCCTGTATCCCGATCGCGTTGAGCGCATTTTTCCCTACTGCGGTTCGGCAAAAACCTCGGTGCATAATCGCGTGTTTCTAGAAGGGGTAAAGGCGGCTTTGACTGCCGATGCCACCTGGCAAAACGGGCGTTACACCGAGCCACCAACGGCAGGACTTAAGGCATTTGGACGGGTGTATGCAGGGTGGGCATATTCACAGGCATTTTATCGAGAAGGGCTATATCGAGAATTGGGATTCGAGACGGTGGAAGCCCTGCTGAAATGGTGGGAAGACGATCATCTCAGTTGGGATGCCAATGACCTGCTAGCCATGCTCTGGACGTGGCAGCACGGGGACATCAGCAACAATTCGCTTTACAAAGGCGATTTTGCCCTGGCACTGCGATCGATTCGGGCAAAGGCGATCGTGATGCCCAGCGCGACTGATTTGTACTTTCCACCGGAAGATAATGCGATCGAAGTGGCGCACATGCCGAGTGCCGAATTAAGAATTATGCAGTCCATTTGGGGACATTGTGCCGGAGGACCAGGATATAACGCCGCAGATACCACTTTGATTGAGGCAACGATCGCCGAGCTGTTAGCCTAAAAGATTAATCTGACAATAGTGCTGCGATTTCTGAGGAAACGCTGGATCGAGCGCGCTGCAACCCTGCCTGCAAATAGTGCCAAATGATTTGCTGCTGGTGCACAATACGATCTTCTAGCTGATTTACTGGGCCTGAATGATATGCCCCGCTCGAATAGCCTCGTTGCACACTTTCAGTAATTGCCATATCTTCTGCGGTAAAGCTTTCAAAGTCTTGCGATAGCTGATCGATCGACGGACTGAGTTCAAGCACCCCGTAGATCTCCAGGTTGAGCAGGCTCTGGTCTACGCTCACCGGGTCAATGCGGAGCCAAGCAATCACTCCATTGGGCAATGCCAGCAGATGCAGATTTGGAAAGATGCCAAAGGTAAAGAAGCCCTCACGACTGCGATCGTTGAGTTCCGCGAGCACCGAATTCTGCGATCGCCAATCCTTGGTTGTTGGTGTGTACAGCAGATTCACAAATGCATCAAATTCATGCTGGTAACGGCTCACCGGACCCTGAACAACATCCAGCGTCGTGCGATGCGCCACGGCAACGTGATAGTCACACAGGGTATTGTCGTGATACACCTTCCAGTTACACTGCACCGAATATTGCTTTTGTAGCAGCAGGGTTGTTTGGGGGGTAAAGTGCTCGTTTAGCGCGGCAGGGATGCTGCCCAGAAACTCGATTAGCGGCGGAGCAGCATCTGAAAAGCAGAGAAACATAAAATCCTGCCACTGCTCCAATCGAACTGGCGTTAGCGGGTAGTCCGATCGACAAAACTCAGACGCAAACCGTTCTTCTCTGGGAACACCCACCAAATCACCTTCTAAGCTGTAAGTCCAGGCATGATAGGGACAAATCAGATGCTTGAGCTGATACAGCCCCGCCTCACTGCAAAACAGGGCGGCTCGGTGCGGGCAGACATTGTGAAACGCGCGAAGATTGCCATCTTTGCCGTGAGTGATCAAGACGCTGGTTCCAGCGACCTCGATTGCCCTAACGGTTGCCGACTGCATGAGTTCCTTGGCTCGTCCAATATAAAGCCAGGTTTGCCGAAAAATATGCTGCTGCTCAAACGTCAAGAGTGCGGCGGAGGTGTACAGAGGCGCAGCAAAAAACGTGCTTTTCTTTTGACTGGAAATGTTACTCAGACTAATCACCATAAGGGATACCAGAAGATAAATTAAACTGTATCGAAACTAAATCGAAACGATGTCTCAGCCCTAACTTAGAAAACAAATACCTGGCCCGTACCCCATTCCCAGATTTGCCATTCTCGGATTTCCTGCTGCATTTTCCTCTCAACCTCACCACTATCATTCTGATGAGTAGCCTGCAAAACTCGCTGGTTCTCCAGGTCAATTGTCAAATCTGACGCAGACCACAGAGCAGAGCCTTCGCGCTGGGGTATCGTCGATCGCTGAATTTCCCACGGGACTCGACCCGATCGACAATGCCCAAACGAAATTTCGCAGGCAAGATAGTCTTGCTGTTTTTCAGGGGCGGTGGCCTGAAGGAGGCAATCGGTTAGGGAGCCATTTGACGGTAAGGAAAACGATCGATTCTGGGTGTAAACAAAATAATCTCCGGCAATGACCAAGCTGGCTTGCCAGTTTGTAGCAGAATGGGATGAAGGATCGTCAGTTAAAGCTTCAGTTAGAACTAGAGCCGTATAATCACCATTGCCATCGTCCACCTTTTGCCATTCTTCCCGATATATTTGATCAATTCCTTCCTCGATCAAAATGTCATTGTCCCAATACAGCAATCCGATATCCCGAACAGGCTGTGGCGGCTGGTAATCGATATATCTCATCCACTGACAGCATCCCTGCTCAAACTGGGTAATGCCTGCAAATCCCTGCTGGCGTGATAGTGCCAGAGCATCGGCTAAAGCCAGAGACGAGAAGCTTGCCTGGGTCAAGCCAGGGCGGTCGATTGGAATTCGCAAATCTCCAAAACAGGTCGAAGTTTGCAGATAAAACACCTGTGTTTCAGTGTCGCGCTGTCCGTCTCCGGTTTCGATCGACAACCGTTTCCAGAGCCCTCTTAGCCAGTCAGGAACAGCACTTGCCATCATTTGCTCACTACCATTTGCTTATTACCAAAGTTTGGAATACCTGCACAAAGACAATTGAAATACAAATTAAAATACAGACCAAGATACAGATTGAAAACAGATTGAGCTTCAGGTTTCAACTTAGCGATGACAGAAATTTAAAGCTGTATTTACTGTTACAAATCGCAGAAAAACTTCCATTTTCTATTAAAATTGATATGATTATGCTAAATTTAGTAC
>NZ_JACJOR010000272.1:0-4243 GCF_014695615.1 Leptolyngbya sp. FACHB-711 | reverse complement strand
CTCGTCCCCCTGAATATGAGAACCTGACCACAGCAGCGCAACCAGACGATCGCCTGCTGTTGCCCAGGTATGTCGAGAACGCAGGGCATGATTAATGGCTGATTTGGTTAGGGATGGCGCAATGACCCCTGTCAAACCACCGTTTACACCAAAGACGGCTGTACCCGGGACGCCGCCGCCACACCGTCCTCGATGCTCATCTCCATTGGCAGATACACCAACCTTATAGCCTCGACGAATTGCATCTTGATAAAACCAGGGAAAATGTCCCCAAGCAGAACCAATTTCAATGAGCCGTTCTAACTGGGGGTGATGCCAGTCTAAAATGGCACGTCGTCCGCCGACATGAGGAATCAGCAAATGTTGCTCTGGATCGTGAATGTAAGCTGCAAACAGCCGATCGACGGGCCAAGCCCCAGGGACTAATTCCTGTCCCTTCATTTCTTCATTCCACTCAAACGATCGCACTTGGTTACCCTGAGGATCGTAGGGAAATCGCACTTCATTCCCTAAGAAAATCACATTGCGATCGCCGCCAGCAGCAGAATTGCCACACCATTCTGTTCCGGGATAGCAGAGGAATTTGCCTTCTTCGGTAATCTCTCGACATTGTTTTACATCACCCTGCCACCGTTCTTTGGTGATGTTAAAGTCGTTTGCGGTGTAGCCTAAAATATCTAATCCGGCAACATCTCGACCATAGGTGAAATTGTATTCAGTGCTATTGGTTCCGACCGTGTTATTGGAATGTACATGCAGATCAGCAAAAAACGCACGCGGATAAGCCAGATCAGACTCTACAGTGACAGGCGTTAAATTGCTCTGCAAACTTGTTCCACTTAAAGTTGCTTGAAATCGCGTTTCTTCGATCGCTTCCAACGTCAGATCTGTTTTGGCAACTGCCCATCCTTGCTTTGGAAAGTTCAGTTCTTGCTCGACGATCGCTCCAGCTGTACTTTGCTGGATTAACTTCAGCGGTTTGCCTAAGTTCCAGCAGGTATTGCCCCAACGGTCTTCAGCACGAATTCTGAGAGGAAAAGCTGTTCCTGCCCTAACCAATCGAGGGCTAATGACTGCCAGTTTCGCAGGTGCTCCAGGTACAATATCCACCACAACATCTCCTGGAATTGCGGCAAAGCGAGAAGTGCCAACCGGATCGATATAAGCACGAAAGCGGAAGTCTTGCTCGACAAAGGTTTGAACTCGGGTTCCAGGTCCTCCAGCCCGCCGATCGCCCAAGCGAATCAGGATGTGGTCTCCGGGTTTAAGATAGCCATCTACAATGTCAATAATGATCGCTTTTTGAAAAGGGCGTTCATGTCCTTTTTGATCAAATCGAACCTTGAGCGATTGCACGGTAGCAGGGCTTTCCCCCGGAAGCGAGGGTCGAGCCTGATATTCCGCAGAAATATAGTTTGCAGCTAAAGGGTCTTCAGTTTGAAACAGTCCCCAGTCTGAATAGAACTTAAATGTCACCTTGATCCAGGCACCATCTGCAATTCCAGACGCACCAACCTCATAATCGAGCAGGATTTCTTGCCAGCTTCCAGCTTCGATCGTCTGAGTTGGGCAGCGTAGTTGTCCTAGAAAAGGTAGCGTACTGACATATTCCAAATATCCTTGAGGATGAACATATTCCCCCAAGCCATTCAACGTTTCGTCCACAATATCGTTCCTTTGGTCAGCTAATTTTTAGGTATTGAAGTATGTGCTGATGTTTGCAGCTTATCGGTCGTCCGCAATAATTCCTGGACAACTAGAGTCAGTAATGCCAAAAGGGCAAGTAGCGAAGCACAGGCAAAGGCAGCAACAGTCTGATATTCGGTGTAAACCTGTTCAACATGCAGCGTTAGCGTATTTGTTTCCCGAATTAGCTTCCCGGAGACAACTGAAACCGCCCCAAACTCGCCGATCGCCCTAGATGTGCAGAGAATGACGCCATACAGCACTGCCCACCGAATTGAGGGAAATGTAATGCGCCAGAAGGTTTGCCAGGCATTTGCCCCCAGGGTTTGTGCAGCTTCTTCCGCTTCGATTCCCATACTTT
Organism: Leptolyngbya sp. FACHB-711; assembly: GCF_014695615.1. Taxonomy (NCBI): domain Bacteria; kingdom Bacillati; phylum Cyanobacteriota; class Cyanophyceae; order Leptolyngbyales; family Leptolyngbyaceae; genus Leptolyngbya; species Leptolyngbya sp. FACHB-711. Next base: position 2,196 of record NZ_JACJOR010000272.1, on the reverse strand, counting down.
GAAAAACTGGCAGCACTTCCCGCGCTACAAAGGGCAATGTCACAAACAGAGTTGTGAGGATCATGCCGGGTAACGCAAAAATGATTTTTAGATTGCTTGCCTCTACCCAACTGCCAAAGATGCCTGCCGTAGGACTGTAGAGCAGAATAAACATTAACCCCACCACCACAGGCGAAATCGCAAGGGGTAAGTCTAGTAACCCTATCAGAATTGGCTTACCCGGAAATTGGTAGCGTACCAAAATCCAAGCGATCGCAATCCCAAAGACAGTATTGACTGGCATCGTGACCAACGCAATTGTCAACGTCAAAGCGATCGCGTGTTGGGCTTCAGGAGTGGTAATGCCTTCCCAATAAGCAGTGATGCCGCTGGCAAACGCCTGGTAAAACACCGTTAGTAAGGGAAAGAGAACAACGATTGCCAGAAATGACAATCCTAAACCAATCAGAAGATAGCGCCCCCAAGGGAGCTGTTGCAACCGCAGAGCAATCTGTTTGGGTTGAGGTAAGCTAAGGGTCATATCGCCGAGTCCACCATTGCAGCAGATTAATACAGACCAGGACAATGAGCGAAACAATGAGCAAGACGATCGCAACGGCGGTTGCCCCGCTATAGTCATACTCCTCTAAACGACGGTAAATATAGACGGAGCTAATCATCGTTTCGTAAGGAATATTGCCTGAAATTAAGACAACGACTCCATACTCACCAACGCCTCTTGCAAAGGCAAGCGTAAAGCCCGTGAGGATTGCCGGCAGCAACTGTGGAAAAATGACTCGCCAAAATACTTGTCGATCGTTTGCTCCCAAGACATGGGCAGCTTCCTCCACTTCTGGCTCTAGCTCCATCAAGACAGGCTGTACAGCTCGCACCACAAAAGGCAGCGTCACAAAAACTTTGGCAAACACGACGCCTATCACCGAAGAAGTTAGGTTGATGGATTGAAACCCCAGTTGTTGCAGCCCGTCTCCTAAAGCCGTTCCAGGGTTGAGGTAGCGACCCACCATTCCATCTGGACCATAGAGAGATAACAGGGCAATCCCTGCCACCACAGCAGGCATAGCAAACGGTAAATCGACCAAGCCATCGGCAAATCGCTTACCAGGAAAGTCATACCGCACCAGAATCCAGGCAAGAATCAACCCAAACACACTGTTAATAAGCGCTGCCAAAATCGCTGCGGAAAAAGACAGCGTATAGGCTTCGATTGCCACCGGAGCCGTAATGACTTGCCACAACTCCTGCCACGGACGCTGAGAGGCTTGTAGAAAGATGACGCCTAACGGCAGCAGCAGAATAAAGCTGAGATAAGTGAGCACCAGCCCAGAAAACAATGCCCGACCTGCAACTTGGGAGGTAGGAATCGTCCGAGTCGCCATGCCTATTGTTTACCTGCTGCTTGAGCCGCATCAAATAAGCCACCATCTGCAAACAAGTTTTTGTTGACGGCTTGCCATCCGCCAAAATCCGCGATCGTGTAGAGCTTGTCTACAGGCTTATACTGGCTAGACTTTGTGGCATAGGCTTGTTTATCGATCGGACGATACCCGGCTTGGGCAAAAATTTCTTGTGCCTTCGGGGTAAATAAAAACGCTGTAAACGCCTCTGCAACTTCCCGTGTGCCGCGCTTGTCAACAGTTTTGTCAATGACAGTTACTGGAAAATCAACCTGAATATTGTCAGTTGGAACAATATAGGGATAATCATCAGGAATGGCATCGTTAGTGAAAATAATCTCATTCTCAAACGTAACCAGCACATCCCCAATTTTGTTTTTGACAAAGGCATCTGATGCTTCTCGTCCACTGCTCACGAGTGTTTTGATATTTCTAGCAAAGCCGTTTAGATAAGCGTTTGCTGCTGCTTCACCTTCACTCTTCGCTAACGCACCATAGCCCGCTAAAATACCCCACCGAGCATTCCCAGAAGTCTGAGGGTTAATTGCCACGATCGATACCCCATCTTTTGCCAGGTCTCGCCAATCGCGGATCTGCTTCGGATTACCAGGACGGGTAACTAACACCATGACGGTGCTAGCAGGAGAAGCTTGATTCGGTAAACGTTTACTCCAATCAGTAGCAACAAATCCCTTTTCCACAAGCGGGTCAACATTACTTTGGATATTCTGAGCCAAAACATCTGCTTCTAACCCTCCCAAAATAGCTCTCGTTTGAGCACCGGAAGCTCCATAAGACT
>NZ_JACJOR010000271.1:0-9185 GCF_014695615.1 Leptolyngbya sp. FACHB-711 | reverse complement strand
TGTGTCAGGCTGAGATTTTTTAATCTACTAATCTATAATTCATTTTGATTGTGCTTAGAACAGAAAATATCGCTGCGCCATTGGTAGCACGGTCGCAGGCTCACAAGTCAGCAGTTCTCCGTCGGCGCGAACTTCGTAGGTTTCAGGATCAACTTCCATTTGGGGCATCGCGTCGTTGAGCTTCATATCGCGTTTAGTAAGCTGCCGAATCTCGGACACTGCCACGACCGGACGCTGAAGCTTGAGCCGATCGCCAATCTCCCGTTTCAGAGCTGCCTGAGACACAAACGTGAGCGAAGTCGCGTGTCTGGCTCCACCGAAGCTGGCGAACATGGGGCGCATGTGGACGGGCTGTGGGGTGGGAATGCTAGCGTTGGCATCGCCCATTTGTGCCCAGGCAATCATGCCGCCTTTCAGCACCAGTTCTGGCTTGACGCCGAAGAGTCCCGGTCGCCAGAGGCAGAGGTCGGCAATTTTGCCCACTTCGATCGAACCGACATAGTTGGCAATGCCGTGAGTGATCGCCGGGTTGATCGTGTACTTTGCCACGTATCGCTTGGCGCGGGTATTGTCGTTGCGATCGCTATCTCCGGTTAAACTGCCGCGCTGGTCTTTCATTTTGTGCGCTGTCTGCCAAGTGCGAATGATCACTTCCCCGATCCGTCCCATCGCCTGCGAGTCGGAAGAGAGCATACTAAACGCGCCCAAATCGTGCAAAATATCCTCGGCGGCGATCGTCTCCCGGCGAATTCGGGATTCGGCAAAGGCTACATCTTCGGGAATACTGCGATCGAGGTGGTGGCAGACCATCAGCATATCCAGGTGTTCTTCGAGCGTGTTGACCGTGTAGGGACGGGTAGGATTCGTGGAAGAGGGCAACACGTTCGCTTCGCCGCACACTTTGATGATGTCCGGTGCATGTCCGCCGCCTGCGCCCTCGGTGTGATAGGTGTGAATGCAGCGTCCTTTGAATGCCGCGATCGTATCTTCGACAAATCCGGCTTCGTTGAGTGTGTCGGTGTGGATGGCAACCTGCACATCGTAGTCTTCTGCAACCGAAAGACAGGTATCGATCGTGGCGGGAGTTGTGCCCCAGTCTTCGTGCAGCTTTAAGCCGATCGCCCCGGCTTCCACCTGTTCTTCGAGTGCGTCGGGTTGGGAAGCGTTCCCTTTGCCCAGAAACCCCAGATTCATGGGAAACGCATCAGCAGCCTGAAGCATCCGGTAAATATTCCAGGGTCCGGGAGTGCAGGTCGTAGCATTTGTGCCTGCGGCGGGCCCGGTTCCGCCTCCGATCATCGTGGTAATCCCAGATGCAATGGCAACTTCAATCTGCTGCGGACAGATAAAGTGAATGTGTGTATCAATCCCGCCTGCGGTCAGGATCATGCCTTCTCCGGCAATCGCTTCTGTTCCCGGACCAATGATGATATCTACATTGTCCTGAATGTAGGGGTTCCCCGCTTTGCCGATCGCCGCAATTTTGCCGTCTTTGATGCCAATATCCGCTTTGACAATGCCCCACCAGTCGAGAATCAGCGCATTGGTAATCACCGCATCGACCGCCCCATTCTCATTACTGATCGGCGACTGTCCCATGCCATCCCGAATCACTTTGCCGCCGCCAAATTTCACTTCATCGCCATAGGTTGTAAAATCCTGCTCGACTTCAATAATCAGATTCGTATCCGCCAGCCGCACCCGATCGCCCACGGTGGGACCAAAGGTTTCAGCATAGGCACGACGATTCATTCTGTAGCTCATAAGCCTCTCTCGCAGGAATTAGACAAAGAAGTGGTGGTTCAATCGGATTTCCAGAGCCTTTACTTGATTGTGAAGCGTACCACGCTGGTTCGTTGAACGGCAGTGAAGCCGCTAAAAAATTAAGGTTTGAAGCGATCGAATTATAGTTTGTTAGATTCCTGAATAAAACTTAAGAGAAGCTTAATGATATGAGTTTGGCGATCGAAATAATCAGTTTTGCAAAGCTTCATAAGACAGGTTGGCGCAGTCAGTCGGTTAGGACTGTGCGGGGAAGTTGTTTGTTAGACAGAAGTCTGTCAGACACAAAATAGCCACAAAAGCTGAATTAGCTATCATCGTGGTGTAGCGTTATGATGTGATGCAGATTTTCGGGGGATTGATGGAATTTACGTCTCGGTTAATCACATTTCGCATCAGTCATTACTGCGAGAAGGTTCGATGGGCATTGGATCGCATCAGTTTTCCCTACGTCGAAGAGTGCCATTTGCCACTGCTGCATCGGCTGAAAACAACTCCGCTTGGTGGGAGCAGTGTTCCTGTTCTCGTGACGAAAGCTGAGATATTGAAAGATTCAGCAGACATCTTAAAACACCTAGAAACAGTAGCACCCCCTCATCTAAAACTGTATCCAGATTTACCCGTGCTGCGGCAGGAAGTTCAAGCGTTAGAAGCGGAATTTAATCTCAAACTGGGTGTTTTAACAAGACAGTGGGGGTACTTCTATGCGCTGCAAAATCAAAGTGTGATGAAAGAACTTTGGTGCGAAGGAGTACCGACCTGGGAGAAATTACTGTTTCCTATCATGTTTCCCTTGACGTGCCGTTTAATTCATTCCAGCTATAACGTTCATCGTGACAGTGCATCTGCTGCCTATCGTCAAATTCAACGGATATTTGAAAGGGTGAGCGATCGTCTTTCAGATGGGCGGAGATATCTAGTGGGAGATTGCTTTTCGGCAGCAGATTTGGCATTTGCTAGTTTATCGGCTCCAAGCGTGGTTCCCCCTCAGTATGGTGGATGCTTTCCTGAACTAAACCAACTTCCCGATGAAATGGTGGAACAAATTCAAATCCTGCGGGAAACAATCGCAGGCAAATATGCTTTGCGCCTTTATGAAGAGGAGCGGTGTCCGGTTCAGGAGAAACTGATTACCCCTTAGGCGGAACTGCTTTGCATTGCCTCATCCGTGATCTCAATATAATTCGGCTGGCTTTTAACCCGATCGATCCACTGCAAAATTCCCGGAAAGCTGCTCAAGTCAAAATTACCTTCGTGAGCAACGTGAGTGTAGGCAAAGAGGGCAATGTCAGCGATCGTATAGCGATCGTTCACCAGAAATGGATGGTCCTTAAGTCGCTGTTCCATGACGCCTAGAGCCGCGTAGCCGGGAGCCTGTTTTTCGGCGAGGGCTTGCTTTTTCGTTTCTGCCATGTCGTGCTGCAGCCAGAAGCGAGACGTAGCGATAAACGGTTCATGGCTATACTGCTCAAAAAAGAGCCACTGCATAACTCTGGCATGTTCGAGGGGGGAAAGCGGCAAGAAATCAGTGCCCTGACTGAGATAAATCAAAATCGCGTTCGACTCCGACAGAAACTCTCCAGGCGTAATTTCTAGCACCGGAATGCGTCCGTTGGGATTTTTTGCCAGAAATTCGGGCGTGCGGGTTTCACTTTTGAGGACATCCAGCAGAATCAGCTCAAACGAAATGCCAAGCTGAGTGAGCAGCAATCGCACTTTGTAGCCGTTGCCAGAAGGTAGAAAATCATAAAGCTTGTACATTCACGTTTTTCCCTGGCGATATTTTGTATCAGCGTTTCAAAGTCCCTCCCGCTGCTTTAGAGCGGTAAGCGACCTATGGGGGATCCAGGGGGCAGTTCAGAGGTCGCAACCCTGGCTTCCCCGACACTCACTAAGGCACATAAACCGCCATCGGCTCCACATTCAATTCCGATCGCCACTGCGCCAACGGCTTTTCCCACTGTTCTTCCCATCTTTGAGCCAGCATTGGCTTTGCTTTTGCGCCCATTCGATAACCGATCGCCATTTGCTCTAAAAACCTGCCCATCTGCTCCGGAGTATTAAAAAGGGTTTGCAGCAGTCCTCCGGCAACAAAAATTGCGGCGATCGGGCGACGGATTTGAGCCAGTTCAAAGGCTTTAAGTGAAAGTTCGCCGATCGGATCAGTTGAAAATCCACCGAGAATGTGCCAGATGTCGTGAGTTTGGCGAACACGCATGAAAAAGTAGTTAATGTCACTATTCACGGTTTCTTTGCGATAAAACTCTGCGTCAAAGCCTGAATCGGTCAGGTATTTGGCGTAAGCGTAGCCCAAGGAATCAGGCGGCAGTTGCAGCAGGGCTTGCAGATCGGGCGAAGGAGCAAGATAACGCTCTGCAAATAACTCCGCGACACCCGGCTGAGACTTGACGAAATCCACGGCAAGCTGAGTCGCTTTGATATTTTTTAAGCCATCCTCAACGTCATAGACCGAATCCGTGTTGCCCGGATCGCGCAGCAAACTGGCTACCCCTTTAAGTGTTGAGAGCCAGTCCACTTGCAGCTTATTCAAGTCCTTCAGCTTCATATCGCCTAATCCTTCTACTTTTTCTTTTTCTTATCTTTTTTATGCTTTGCTTCTTTGTGCTTAGATTCCGGCTTTTCCCCATCTAATGCACCGTTCACTAATCCATTAAACCCATAAACCTGACGACTGCCCACAAACGGAACCAGCGTAACTTCTCGCTCGTCTCCCGGTTCAAACCGCACTGCCGTTCCCGCTGGAATATCGAGCCGCATTCCCTTTGCTTGCTCTCGATCGAAGGATAAAGCCTGATTGACCTCATAAAAATGAAAGTGAGAGCCAACTTGAATCGGCCGATCGCCCGTATTCGCAACCGTGAGCCTAACCGTGGGACGATCGGCATTCAGTTCAATTTCGCCTGCTTCGGTGAGAATTTCGCCGGGAATCATGATAAATCATCTGTAACAATGACTGAATCCTAGCCCAACTCACTCGTGCTGCTGGGTTCCATTTATAGTTTGTTAGGATTTTTTAGGAAATTCAGTCGTCTCGCTGGGTCGATCGCGAAACCGCAGCAGCAGCCAGCAGCAAAGCGGAATTAGATAAAGATAAATCGCAAACGGAATAAAGCCGCTATCGCTCATCAAAACCGTGGCAGGAACCAGTCCGGCGATATTCCAGGGAATCAGGGGCGCAATGACAACCGCTGTATTTTCCAGATCGATCGCCAGCCGATCGGCAGAAATCTGCTTATCTTCATAGTGGGTTTCATACTGCGGCTTGACCAGTTCTGCGGTTAATAAAATCGCGATCGCCTGAGTGCAGCCAAACGCAGAAGCCGCAATGCTAACTAGCGTTGTCCCTGCAAACAAGCCACTTTGTGACCGCAACGATTGCAAAAATCTTTGTACAAGCTGTAATGCGTTTGTTCCAGTCAGCACACCCGCGATCGCCGTCGAAATCACTACGATCGCAGAAACTCGCATCATCGAAACAATGCCACCCCCCGCCAGAATCGAGCGAATAGGACTCTCTTGCTCCAGATAAAACCCGGTAAACGCAAATTGCAAAATTTGTAGAATCGTATCGTGTTGCAACGTAATGGATAAAACAACACCTGCGGCAATACTCCACAACATGGCTTGTTTAACTTCAACCTTCAGCAATGCCAGTACGAGAATGACGATCGCAGGCAAAAGTGTCAGCAGGTTCAGATCAAATAAATTGGCTAATTCGATCGAGAGCGAACTGCTCGTATTTTGAACAGGATAAAAGAACGAAATGACACCATAAATCAAACAGCTTAGCCCCAGCGGCAGCCATGCCGTCGTCAACATATTTCTAATGTTCTGGTACAAATCCGTTTGAGTGACGATCGCAACCAGATTTGCGCTGGAAGACATCGGAGAACATCGATCGCCCCAATATGCCCCGGCAATGATCGCGCCTGCCACCAGATGCGGATCAACGCTGCTCCCTCGCGCCATGATCATCAGGGCTGTGCCGATCGTGCTGGCAGCTCCAAAAGACGTGCCAATTAGAAACGAAACAAAGCTGGTCAGCAAAAAAGCACAGAGCACAAACAGATTGGGATTAATGAGCTGAATGCCGTAATAAACGATCGCTGGAACGGTTCCGGCAGCCATCCAAACGGCAGTGACAGCTCCAATAATCAGCAAAATGCCAATTACAGAAAAAGATTTTTGGCTTCCGGCGATCGACATTTTCATCAGACTGCGAAGCGAAAACCCGCGTCGATGCAGAACGGCGATCAGCAAACCCAGCGTTGCCAGCAGCGGATAGGCAACAAAAACACCGTGCGTCACGCTGATCACCAGCAGCGCAAAAGATCCAGCCAGCGCAAGCAAGATATCCATTAAACCAAATCAGGATTTCAATCCGAAATTAAAAATTTGGGCGGGGTCAGCCAGAACAGCTCACTGCGACCGATCGGAGAACCCTCTATAGGCAAATTAATCCCAATTACGCCTGCTTTTTTCAGGACAATTTGCTGCCGTGCCTCACCCCAAATCAGTTGCTGCGCCCACTCGCTCAATCCCGGTTCATGCCCGACGATCGCCAAACATTTTCCCTGCTTTTCTTGCTGCCCCTTTTCCTGCTGCCACTGTTGTAGCCAGTTCACCCACTGCTGAAAATCACCCTGGGGCGCAAGTTCTGTCGATTCTTCGAGCGATTTTCCTAAACCGATCGATTGCAGAATTTCTGCGGTTTGCTTTGCCCGCACCAAAGGACTCGTCAGAATCAAATCAAACTGCAAGCCCAGTTCTTTCAGTCGTTTCGCCACTTTGCGTGTTTTGCGAATCCCTTCTTCGGTTAACGGACGCTCATTGTCGTTGGCATAGCTGCCGTGTTCTCCTGCCAGCCCATGCCGAACGATATAGAGTTCAATTGCCTGCTGAGTCATGGTGCAGACCTACCTGATTTCAAGATGCCATCTGCTCACGGTAACACCATCGGTCGATTGCTGGTTAAAACCATAGACTGAAAGCACAATATTCTAAGAGGATGTTTGAGGAATCACGATGCTACAAAGCATTTGCAACTTCTTCAACAGCCTTTAGAAACAGCAGTTCACGGAATACGATCGATGCGATACCTGCGGCGTGGCGTTGGGCTTCTTCTCGTGAGTTTGGCATTTTGCCTGACTTTTTCTCTATTTTGGGTTTGGGGCGGTGTTCTCCTAGGGATCAATCCAGCCTGGGCGGATAATCCCTTTGAGCAGTCTCCGATCGCTCAGGAAGAAATTTATCAGGAAAAACTGATCCATGACCCAGACGGTATCGGAAAGTTTTACTTCAAGCGGGAAATTGCTCAAGTAATGGGGCATCAGGGAGCTGGATGGTTGGAGCGTCCCGGACGCTTGATCGAAGAACAGCCCAACGCAGTAGTGGCAGCGTTAAACCTGAAACCCGATGATGTGGTGGCAGACGTGGGGGCAGGAACGGGCTATTTTAGCTTTCGCCTGAGTGAAAAAGTACCGCAGGGCAAGGTGTATGCGGTTGATATTCAGCCAGAAATGCTGGACATGCTGGAATTCCTCAGGCAGGAAAACGATGCAGAAAACGTGGAGCCGGTGCTGGGCGAGGAAACTGACCCCCATTTGCCCCCAGAATCGATCGATCTGGCACTGATGGTCGATGCCTATCACGAATTTGCCTACCCCTATGAAATGATGCAGGGCATTGTCCGATCGCTCAAACCCGGGGGACGAGTCGCACTAGTGGAATATCGCGGCGAAAGTCCGTTTATTTCAATCAAGCGACTGCACAAAATGAGTCAGCGACAGGCGCGGAAAGAAATGCAGGCGGTGGGCCTGACCTGGCAGGAAACGCAGGACTTTTTGCCGCAGCAGCACCTGATGATTTTTAAGAAGCCGTCTCCGCCTGCTCTACGATCGATCGCCCCTTCTGCGGCTGACCCCAGATAATTCGCTCCTGTTTATAAATTGCAATTCCCGGCTTTGCTCCTTTGGGTTTGAAGACCTGCCTCGGCTCGGTGTAAACCACGGGAGCCTGATCGCTCTGGCGGGCACGGCTGTAGTAGGCAGCTAAATCGGCGGTAAACTGCAAATCGACTTCATCGGGAACGGCTCCGGGATCAAGGCGCAGCAGCACGTGGCTACCAGGAATTTCCTGGGTGTGAAACCAGAGATCGTAGTCGTTAGCAGTGCGGAAAGTGAGCAGGTCGTTCTGACGATTGTTGCGTCCGATCAGCACTTCAAACTGATTCGGGGTGCGGTAGCGCAGAAAGTTGGTGGTTTGAGCCGAGCTGCTGCGATACTTTTGCTCCGGATCTTCCAGATAGCCCTGCTGAATGAGCTCTTCGCGGATTTCCTCCAGCGAGTCAAGGTCATCAGCAGTGCGGTAGGAGTCACTCTGGGCGATCGCCACTTCCACCTGTTCCAGATAGTCAATTTCGGTTTGCACTTCTGCCAGCAAAGGTTCGATCGCATCTCTCGATCGTTTCAGTTTTTGGTGACGTTTATAGAGTGCCTGAGCGTTTTGAACGGCATTCTTTTCGGGGTCGAGGGCGATCGTCACAGGTTTTCCGGTGAGGAAGTCGGCAAGCTGAATTTGCTTCATGCCGGGCTGCCACTCGTGCAGATGCGCCATTAATAAATCGGCTTTTTCCCGATAGTCGTCTGCCTGGTCGGACTGCTGCAATCGATCGTGAAATCCCTGCGCTTTTTGAGACAGTTTCTTGAGCAAATTGCTGATGCGTTGGCTGACCTGATGCCGAAGCTGAACGAACTCCTGCTGGTTAAGCTGATCGGTGTAGTAGCGATCGATCATCTGCTGCATGCTTTCGGCAGGACGTACTGCTCCCCATCCCAGCACCGTATAGCCCTGCGCCAACCACCCCGGCTGAAACTGCTCGGTTTGCAATATTTTTAACCATGCCTGCCAGCGATCAAATAGCCGCGCCCACTGCTCGGAGCTGAGGGTATCGGTGGTTTGATCCGGCGATAGGTCGGCTGTCTGAAGCATCGATACCACCAGGGCAGAACTGAGTCCACGATAGGTTTTAATCAATGCACGCCGTAAAGGATCGGGAATCAGGCTGAGCCGTTCCTGCCAGCGATCGAATTCTTCCTCTTGCGTAGGAACTGCTCCGTTGGGCGGTGGCGGTGCTTCGTAAGGCTGTCCCGTTTGAATCGGACGGACGCTGGATTGTTGGGAACTTACCTGATGCGCTGCCGTCACAATTATCTTGTCCTGGTTGGTCAAAATTACATTGCTGTAGTTTCCCTGAATCTCGACGAACAAATGCCACAGGGCAGGCTCCCCCGGACGACGGGCAAACTGCAAATCGGCTACTCGTTCCCACGGGGAAAGCGGCTCGATCGCCACCAGTGCCAAATTGCCCAGCTGATGCCGCA
>NZ_JACJOR010000270.1:0-10598 GCF_014695615.1 Leptolyngbya sp. FACHB-711 | reverse complement strand
CAGCTATCCAAACTATTGAGGATGCTCATAATGGATGGATTTTTGATGTTAAATATAGCCCTGATGGGCAGACTATTGCCTCTGCTAGCCGAGATAAAACAATAAAGCTTTGGCGCACTGACGGTACTCTAATTAAGATACTTGGAGGAGCACAAGGGCATTCTGATGTAGTTTCTAGCGTTAGTTTTAGTCCTGATGGAAAACTGCTTGCATCCTCTAGTACTGATAGAACAATTAAGCTCTGGAGCATAGAGGATGGAAGATTACTAAGAACCTTTAGAGGACACCAGGGATATGTTATAAATGTGACCTTTAGTCCAGACGGACAAATGCTGGCTTCAGCAAGTTGGGATGGAACCGTAAAGCTTTGGCATGTGGATGGCGCACTAATTAAAACTCTTCAAGGGCATGGGGACGAAGTTAATGGTGTTAGTTTTGATCCGCTTGGTAAGCCTGGACAAGGGCAACTAGCTTCAGCAAGCAAAGATCGAACGGTTATTATTTGGCAATTAGATTCGCTTCACAATCTAGACTTAAATACTCTTATGACAACGGGATGTAACTCGATCAGCGACTATTTAAGAACTAATACCAATGTACAGAAAAGCGATCGGTATCTTTGCGATCGCTTCCATAAATAAAAGTAATTAAAAGATACAAGAAGCTGTTTGTTGTGAGAACTGGATATGTCAAGTAGATTGTGTCAGGTAAAGAAGGTTAGAAAGGAATACGATCGCCAAATTCAATGACAAAGCGGTTGAGAGCAGGTTTCCAATCGCGAATCGGCATCGTCCATTTCTTGGCAATATTGTGAATCGCCAGGTAAATGACCTTCATGGCAGACTCATCGGTGGGGAAAGCGCGATGATTTTTAAGGACTTTCCTGAGCGTCATGTTCATCGACTCAATTGCATTCGTGGTGTAGATGGCTTTACGAATCTCAGGCGGGAAAGCAAAAAATGGAATCAGGACTTACGCAAGTACCATGAGAATGGAAGGGCGTTTGAGTTGTTCAATCAAATAACTCGACAACATTCGATGCTTGACCCGATAGATCGTTTGATGAGTTTGGTAGGCGATTGTTTTCAACCGCACCCAAACCAGCAAGGCACAAGCGATGTGGTTACGCTGAATCCGAGCCTTGCGACACTGACAAGCTTCTACTCCAGTCAACTGCTTGAGTTCGCGGTGAAACTCCTCAAGCTTCCAGCGCACATCGCACACCTGTTGTACGACATGAGTGGAAGCTTGAGATAAGTTGTTTGTGACAACATAGTCTGTTTTGTCGGTAGAGACAATAACCCGAAACAGTTTCACCTTCTTATCTTTGGGAAATCCTCGAACCTTAATGAGCTTGCCGTGTCGTTGTTCAAGCCCATTCCACTCAAGCTGGTCAATGCGTTTGTACTTTTCGACTCCACCCGTATCGTCGACCAAGCGGTTCACCTTGAGTGGACAGTAGTAGATTTTGCCTAAATGGTCGATGTGTTCCATCACCTTTTGAGCGGCATACCAACTATCCATCAGCACCGTCTCAAAGGGCAGTTGCTTCATTTCAACCAGGTGGGTGAGCATCTCGACAACATGATCAAGTTTGGTTTTGCCATCCTCTGCTGGGTCGTAGAGGCGATAGTCGATGACCCAAAACTGCCCTGTATGAGCATTGACATACAAGCAACTGACCAACCCAATCCCGCGAATCACCCGATGTTCACACCCGCTGTATTGTCGGCGGCTCATCTCAATCGCGTGGGCATAGCGTTTGTCGAGTACTGTGTCATCAAAGACGATGAAGCCGTCCTCACAAGGTTGCATCTGGTCTTTAACGTTCTCCCACAACAATCGAGGCGTCAGTTTCTCCTGCCGCAGGTACCGGTTCACCCGATCGTGACTGACCCCTTCAAGATGCTCGGCTAAGTTCGTCAAGGTGTAGTTGATCGGGCTACTGAGTAGGTACTGGCAGTAGTCCAGTTTGGTGAAGCTCATTGGCTCAACCCTCAGCTGTTTGTACTACCTTACCCTGTTCCTGCGTAAGTCCTGGGAATAATTCGAGTCCAGTGGCTCATCCAGGACTTGCTAATGGTTGGGGACTGCTTATCCCAGTTCTCGGCAAACTCAACCAGACGTTGCTCTGCCTCTGCCTCAGTGGCAGCGGTGTAAATCAAATCAGCCTCAGGTCGGCGGCAACCGCTTTACGGTCTTTGTAGGACACGTAGGATAGGGAATTCCTGACCAGGTGAACGATGCACAGTTGGACGGTCGTCCTGGGAAAGACGGCTTCAATGGCATCAGGAAAGCCAGTCAGACCATCCACACAAGCAATCAGGATGTTTTTGAGTCCTCGGTTGTTCAATTCGGTGAGCACAGAAAGCCAGAACTTGGCAGACTCGTTTGGAGTCATCCACAGTCCCAAAAGCTCCTTCGTCCCCGATAAATTCACGCCTAACGCCAGGTGAATGGCTTTGTTGATCACTCGTCCATCCTGCCTGGCTTTGACACCAAGGCATCAAAGTAGACAATCGGGTACACTGCATCAAGCGTCCGATTCTGCCAGAGTTTGCGCTCTTCCTCGACGGCATCGGTCACATTGGAAATTAACCCCGCCGACACTTCCACCCCATACAGGTCTTGCAGTTGGGCTTGGATATCTCTGACCGTCATGCCCCTAGCATAGAGCGACAGAATCTTGTCATCAAACCCATCGAACCGGGTCTGCCCCTTCTTGATGAGCTGCGGCTCAAATTCGCTCATACGGTCGCGCGGCACGGCAATTTCTGCCTCGCCAAACTCACCTTTGATTGTCTTCTTACTGTGTCCGTTGCGACGATTCTTGGTAGGAGCGGGAGCAGTTTCAGCGCGTTGCTCCTCCAGGTGGGTCTTCATTTCTCCTTCCAAGCATCGTTCCACCAGCGCTTTGGTTAGTTGCTTGAGGATGTCACCTTCGCCCAACAGGTCTTCAGGACTCTGGTAGCCTTTGAGCAGTTCGTCCAGGAGTTCAGGGGGAAATGTCATAAAAGTCATGTCTCAGGTTCAGTAGTTCATTAGATCTTATTTCTGACCTTTGACACAATCTAATTTACAGTCTCTGAGAACTCATTGTTTACTTAGAGTTCCACCCTCAATCACGACAACATCATCTCCACTCGCCTGTATAATGCCAACTCCTCTTACCTCTATTTGACAACTACTACTGCATATAGCCCTCTTAATAGATGTAGCACCTATAGAGGTACCAATCGTTCCATTGTTAGAAGTAACTTCAACTTCGTAGCCTCCACTGTCTCTGTTGATTAAATCAACAGCAAGCACTGGAGATGTCCAAGACAGGAGAACTGCAAGTGATATTAAGGATTTTCCCTTCATAAGTGACATGGTTGAGCTAGAAATAAAACAATGATACTTAAAAATCCTTGTAGACTACGAATTATAGAACAGTAGCCCACCACGTGGGCTACTGAACACTTTAACACTATCATTGTGGCTCAATGTGTAAAGCTTGCTAAGCGAAACTTAACTTCCAAAGCATACTCGAAGTGATCCTGCATTATCTCCAAGAGCGTTGTCTGCATCATTGATTCTCATGGCAGTTCTTGTAATAGTCCGTGGTAAGGACTGCGGACTTGAAACTTGAACATATCCATAACCATCTGTTGGAATGTCAACGAACAAGGCACCGAAAGCAAAACCTCGATCGTACTTATATTGATTGTATGGTTCTAATCTGCTTGCAGCATCGCCTGAATGTCCTCCGGCTCCTACACTAGGGTAACTCCTAGAATCAACAGACCATGAGCCACTAATGCTTACCACACGAGTGCGTGGCCTGAGGAGGTTAAAGTACTGCCACCCTTGTCTCGAACTAACTTCATGGCATTCGTCACCACCACGCGTTACCTCTGTTACAGTAGTAGGCAACTCGACTGAACGGCTTGCCTCTCTCGCCTGTCTGGCATGTTGCTGCGCACGCTCATAAGCACGTCCACCAAACTGATTTACAGCTTGATAATACAGTTCTGCTGACCCATAGCAGAGACTCCGCGTGGGTCTTTCATACCAATCATCATACGTAGAATCACAACGATCGATCATTTCGTTGTAAAACCTATTATCGCAATCCCCTCTTCCATTGCCTATGATACCGTAACAGCGATCGTGGTTATTACAGGCTTCCGTAAAGTTGGCAAATACTTCATCGCGTATAGCTCTTGCATAAGGATCGCTGCCGCAGCCATTTACTCGATCGTGATCTGCTCGCACTTCTTCAACTACTACAGGAACAGAGAGCAACGCGAATAAAGAAACAGCAATAAGCTTTGCGAATCTCATCTTAAGGAGTCTTTCAAGAAACAATTACTAGGAATATACATGAGATTTATTGGCGTTCAGGAATGTTTATCACTTTTTAAGATAAAACTCATCGAAAAGTTACGCGGGTTTGTAGTAAATTGGCAATTAATATCACCTTTGTAACAAAGTTAAGTTACTCATAGCATTGTTGGTGCTCCTCCATCTGTGAATGTTCAGATGTTAAGCTTTTGTTGAAGACTATTGCTGATATAGATAAGGCTAAAGCCTCCCATAGTAGTACAGCGAGTCAAATGGTAACTGCTGTTCTAGAATCCACTCAATCAGTCGATCGCTCTCTAACCCCACAATCTGAAAATCACAGGCAGCACCGAGGCGATCGCAGTAGTACTTTCCATTTCGATTCTTCTCATGTGCCATGTGCTGATCCCGGCTTGGGTCAACCCGACCATTTTTAATTCCAGTGTTGGAGTCTTTCTGGCTCAAGTAGCGCTTCAGATCACTTGAGCAAAACCCGTAGGTAAGCTGGAATCGCTCCTTACCAAAATGGTCAAGGATAGCCAATAACCAGGGCATATCGCTTCATACTGGAACAGGGTTGGGGAGGTTTCTAAAACTTAGTCATTATTGAAAACCAGGATATCCTGGACTTCCTTTCAACTGTAAGAACGAGATCATAAAGAACTATGGCCAACAAAGCCCCTTAATCTATAAAAATATTTTTCACCAACAAAATATAAAATGGCAATTATTTGTTTAAAAATCTAGAAGCCATTTTTTAGAGAATGGCAATTACTGGTTTAATCTTATAAAAAGAACAAAGAGCTTTCATTAAGCTTGAAACCTTCTTCCTGCATGGGTTTTAGTGATATGGAGGGTTAGACAGTAAATGTTTAAATTTGGACAAATAGAGGTTTAATGGACAGATGTTGGCAATTATTTGTTTAAATTCAGTAGGACTAGCTTCTGCCAGCTTTTAAGGCAAAATGCTTGCCCCACGCATGATCTAGCCTTTAGGGATTTAGGACACTAAATGTTTAAACTGGACAAATAGAAGGTTTAATGGACACTGGAATTAGAGTGTCTGGAATAAAAAGCTTTACCTCAACACCTGGATATTACTAACCCTAGTGAACCCGTTCCAGAGAAGTTCTAGGGTAGCAATGCGGGAAATTGAAATTCTCTTCTGAACATAAATCTTTGAATATAATTTCTGTAATTACGAATTTTTGAGTATAAATTAGTGTGAATCAGAGTTAAATCGTTCCGTAACAATTCAGTAATCCCGATCGTATTGACCTCTATACTAAATCGAAGTTCATGCCCTCTAACTTCAGGTATAGAGTTTATGTCCCACGTCGTTCAACGCTCGCCGTTCTCGTTCACAGCTGTCATCGAGTATTGGAACTGCTGGAGAGCTGCCTGCAATCAAGCGATAGCTAATTATTACAATCAGCGAATTGAGAGCAACCCGGAAGGGGAAGCCCAGCAATATTGGAACCGACTCACACATCCTCAATCAGGAATTAATGTCGAGCAGATCACCGATGCAATGCTCAGCCGCTTAATGCAAAGACTGATTGAGCAAGGAATTTCTAAGTTTGCAGTCGATCGCTTCATCCTGGAACTGCGGCGGCATACGAGGAGTATTCGGTCAGCTCAACTGGCTCAACGATAATTTTTTCAGCATCATTTCCCATCTACTGCGAACCCCGATCGTCAACATGAGAATGGCATTCACGCTGCGGATGCCAATGACTGAGCAGGGGCAGAACTGAATCGCAAAACTTCCTGCAGAAAGTCGAGGATCTCGATCAATTGCAGGAAGCGTGCGATCGTCAATTTGCAAAGGTGGAGGATCTGCTGAAGCTCCAGGATAAAGCTACAGTGTACTGACGCTGGAAGTCATAAAAGCTGGTGCTTACAAAAATCAGCCTGCTCCTTTTTTGATTCCCGTTCTGCGCTCCACAATTTCCTTCACAATCAGCGTGACGATCGCCAGACAAGCCAGCAGCGTTGCAGCAGTGTAGGCAGACTGGGTGTTGTATTGCTTATATGCCTCTTCAACAAAGAGCGGCATTGTTTGTGTCTTGCCCAAAATATTGCCTGATACAACGGAGACGGCTCCAAACTCGCCCATCGCCCGCGCATTGGTTAGGATAATTCCGTAAATCAAACCCCAGCGCACATTAGGCAGGGTGACGCGCCAAAAAATTTGCCAGTCTTTCGCGCCCAGGGTTTTCGCCGCTTCTTCCTGCTCTGGTCCAACTTCTTCTAGAACCGGGATCACTTCCCGCGCCACAAACGGTAGCGATACAAACGAGGTTGCCAAAATCATGCCAGGGAGTGCAAAAATCACCTTGAGATCGATCGCTTGCAGCATCGGACCAAACCAGCCCTGCCGTCCGTAAAGCAGCACGATCATCAAACCCGCGACCACTGGGGAGATCGAGAAGGGCAAGTCTAGAATACTCAGGAGCAGCGTTCGACCCGGAAAGCGATTGCGAGCAATCACCCAGGCGGCACAGAGTCCAAAGATGGTGTTTACCGGGACGACAATCGCTGCAATGATCAGCGTGAGCTTCACGGCATTCTGAAACTCGCGCTCATTAAAGGTATGCAGAAATCCAGCGATGCCGCCACTACAGGCCTGCACAAAAACGTTCAGGGCAGGGATAAAGAGAATCAAGCCCAGATAAACCACCACGAAGCCAATCAGCCCCCATTTCACCCAGGCACCCGAGCCTACTTGGTTTGCAGCTTTAAGTTTTTGATTCGATCGATCGACCGTCATCCCAGTGTTATGAGCCATAGCGTCGTCCCCAAGCCTGTAAAAGATTAATTGCCAGCAGCATCGTCAGCGAAACTAGTAGCATGACCAGACCAATCACCGTTGCCCCCGTGTAGTCGTACTGCTCCAGCCGTTGAAAGATCAAAACGGGTGCGATCAGATCTTTAAACGGAATGTTGGAGGACACAATCACGACCGATCCATATTCTCCAACCGCTCTGGCAAACCCCAACGCAACGCCCGTTAAAATCGCAGGCAGGAGCGGCGGCAGCACCACGCGCCAGAAGGTCTGATTCGGGGAAGCCCCCAGCGACCAGGCAGCTTCTTCCACGTCGATTTCGGTTTCTTGTAAAACGGGCTGTACGGTTCGCACCACAAACGGCAGCGAAATAAACAGCATGGCAACAAACACGCCGAGCCGTGTAAAAGCAATCTTGATTCCAAACGGAGCCAGCAGTGAGCCAAGCCAGCCGTTATCGCTATACACCGTTGCCAGCGTTAAACCTGCCACTGATGTAGGTAGGGCAAAGGGCAGATCGATCGCCGCATCTAAAAATCGCTTGCCAGGAAACTCGTAGCGCACCAGCACCCAGGCAATAATCACTCCTGCAATTCCGTTAACGCCTGCCGCCGCCAGGGAAGTCGTAAAGGTCACATCATAAGCAGACAGCGCGACTGGATCAGTGGCAATCTGCCAGATTTTGGACAGGCTGAGGCTGCTTGCCTTCATAAACAAGGCAACGATCGGCAACAGCAGCATCACCGCGAGATACAGGATAGTGACGCGCCAGGGCAGCGATGGCAGTGAGAATTTACCAGAACGTTCCGGGCGGCTCACCGGCGATTGAGACGTAGAAGTCATCCGCTAAAACTCCGAGATTGGATATCGATAATAAATGAGGGTTTAGGTGTCGGGGCTGGGAGATTGTTGGAGCAATGTTTGAGGATCTACATTGCAAAGAACATTAAGCTACCCTCGAAGGCTGGCTTGAATCTGGTCAAACACTGCTCCGTCATCAAAGAACTTGGCTTGCACCTGACCCCAGCCCCCTAGCTCTTTCACCGTGAATAGGTTATTAACTTTGGGATACTGCGCTGCAAACTCCTGAGCAATCTGCTGATCGACTGGACGAAATCCGGCTTTGGCAAATTCTCGCTGTGCTTCTGGTGTAAACAAAAACTGCACAAATGCTTCCGCGACGGCACGAGTTCCGTGCTTATCTACATTGGTATCCACAACAGCGATCGGATTATCGATCGAGACATTGATATCGGTCGGCAGCACCGAAGGCAGATCCATGCCGTTTTTCCGTGCCAAAATCACTTCATTTTCATAATTCAGCAGCACATCGCCCTGTCCCTGCTGAAAGAAAGCGTCGCTGGCTTCCCGTGCGTCTCTAGGGAGTACTGGCGCATTGCTGTAAACGCGCTTCGTGTAGTCTAACGCCTGCATATCATTGCCCTCTCGCTGCGTCACTGCGCCCCAGAGTGCCATAAAGTTCCAGCGTGCCCCGCCGGAAGTCTTGGGGTTTGCCGTCACCACGCGCACATCTTCTCGCGCCAGATCCGCCCAACCCTGAATGTTTTTAGGATTGCCCTCGCGAGTCACCAGATCCACAACAGAGTGCGTGACGATCGCCCCATGCGGAATCCGCTGATCCCAACCCGCCTGAAGCAGTCCGGCTTTCTCAATTCGCTTCATATCCAGTGCGAGGGCGAGATTGACAATATCGGCATCTAAGCCATCCACCATAGCCCGTGCCTGCGCGCCCGACCCACCATAGCTCTGATTAAAGACCACGTCCTGCTGATGCTCTACCTTCCACTTTGCCGCAAATAGGGGCAGGATGCTTTCGTATGCCGATCGCGTCACTGCAAAGGAAACCAGCGTTAGCTCAACTTGGGAACGGGAACTTCCTACCGAACTGCAAGCCACGATCGAAATCGATAAGCTGATCCCCAACAAAAACCCTGCGATTAACCTTTTAAGCGATCGACCTCTAAAAAATTGGTAGCCAGACCCAACCATGAAAAACTCAACCCCAACAACTCAAGAATCAACAGCTCAAAAACAAAATCGGCGAGACAAAATCAAACGCTATAACGAATGACCAATGACCTAAGAACCAACGACCTAGGTTACCTGCCCAATATCCTCTGTTTCCCCTTACCCCCTCGATTCCCTAACTTCGGCAGCTTTGAATCCAGGAAAAAGCTCAGTTTTATCCAAAATTGGGGACTAGGGAGACAGCTCACAAACATCACTGTCTATAGATTACTGGTCAAACAGCCTCTCAAACAATCTTAAACCCAATAATCCCGACCGAATTACCGGAATTAATATGAGACTACCTTAGCCTGGGGGCAAACGCACAGGATTTCGACCTGAAATGGCACTGCTTTGAACCGTTAATCGTGTAATCCTGAACCAGGTTTTGCTTAGCCTCGTCTACCGATCGTCTGATGACCTCTGTTCTGACTTCTGTTCACGCTCCGTCTTTGGGTACCTTTATATACGACTTCACCTCGGTCGATCGAAGGATTGACGCGATCGGGTGATTTCTACCGAGTGACGTTCGACGTAATCTTGAAGAACAATTAAGCTTGTAGGCGACTGTTCCTTTGACAACAGATTAATCCTCCTGCCTGCTTGAGAGTGGGTAATAGGCACAAATTCCTATCTGTTTTCCTTTGTTCAAGAATCAGGGTGACTTGTCTGTGTCACAATGTAAACGGTTTTGCCAACTCAATTGAATTGCTTTTTGGAGTGGGCGTGAGTCATGGAACCGATGTATGAATATGCCTGGCTAATCCCCTTTCTGCCCGTGGCAGGGGCGATGGTGCTGGGTTTGGGTTTGATTTCTTATGGCGAAACAGTCAGCAAGCTTCGCAGTCTAAGCTCCACGTTTATTGTGTCGCTGACGGGAGCCGCGATGTTTTTCTCGTTCGCGCTGCTGTGGAGCCAGATTCAAGGGCATGCCCCCTATACCCAGATTTTTGAATGGGCGGCGGCAGGTGATTTCCACCTGAGTATGGGCTACACCATTGATCACATTACAGCGATGATGCTGGTAATCGTCACAACGGTTGCCTTCTTCGTGATGATCTATACCGATGGGTACATGGCTCATGACCCCGGCTATGTCCGCTTTTATGCGTATCTGAGTCTATTTAGTTCTTCAATGCTGGGTTTGGTCGTTAGTCCGAACCTGCTGCAAGTCTATATTTTCTGGGAACTGGTGGGGATGTGTTCCTACCTGCTGATTGGCTTCTGGTATGACCGCAAAGCAGCCGCAGATGCCTGTCAAAAAGCTTTTGTAACTAACCGGGTCGGCGACTTTGGGCTGCTGCTCGGCATTCTCGGTTTGTACTGGGCAACGAATACGTTTGAGTTTGATTTGATGGGCGATCGCCTGACCCAGCTCGTCGAGTCGGGCGCAATCAGCATGGCACTGGCAGGCTTGTTTGCGGTGCTGGTGTTCCTGGGACCTGTGGCGAAGTC
>NZ_JACJOR010000027.1:0-3994 GCF_014695615.1 Leptolyngbya sp. FACHB-711 | reverse complement strand
CACCTTTGCGGGAGACCCTTATTTCCTGAAACAGCTTCCCCAGAGCGTTTTATGTACTCCGATTTTCAATCAAAGCAGATTAATCGGGATTTTATATCTAGAAAACCATCTAACGGCGGGGGCGTTCACAGGCGATCGCATTGAAGTACTCAATCTCCTTTGTGCCCAGGCCGCTATCTCCCTGGAAAACGCTCGGCTTTACCAGCAAGCCCAACAGGCGTTGACCGATCTGCAACAAGCCCAACTGCAAATTGTGCAAGGTGAGAAGATGTCTGCTTTAGGGAATCTCGTGACAGGGGTGGCTCACGAAATCAATAACCCTGTCGGCTTCCTAAGCGGCAATATTAAGCCCGCTTTAGGATACATTCAAGATCTCTTTGGGTTGATCGATCTCTATCAACAAAAGTTTCCTAATCCAGATCTAGACATTCAGAATAAGATTGAAGCGATCGACCTAAACTACATCCGTAAAGACTTACCCGCCGCCATTGGTTCTATGCGGGAAGGCGTGAAGCGGGTTCAAGACATTAGTACCAGCCTCAGAACCTTTTCTCGTGCTGACAGCGATCGCCCCATTGCCTTTAATATTCACGATGGCTTAGACAGCACCATTCTGATTCTTAAACATCGCCTCAAAGCCAACGAAACTCGCCCTGAAATTGAAGTGATCAAAGAATACGGTCAGTTGCCTTTGGTTCAGTGCTTTGCCGGACAACTGAATCAGGTATTTATGAATCTCCTCAGTAACGCGATCGATGCGATCGAGGATTCCAATCAAGGGCGCAGCTTTACCGAGATCGAAGCCAATCGCAATCAAATTGCCATTCGCACGTCTATAACTGAAGATGGTCAGCAGGCTGTGATTCGGATTCAAGATAATGGTATAGGCATGTCTGATGAAGTCAAACAGAAGATGTTTGACCATTTGTTCACCACCAAGGCAGTGGGGAAAGGAACCGGATTAGGAATGGCGATCGTGCGTTCGATCGTCGTTGAGAAACATGCTGGCACCCTAGAAGTCAATTCAACACTGGGTCAAGGAGCAGAGTTAGTCGTTACGCTTCCGGTGCAAGCAACCGTTGCAACGCACGTATAACCCTACTCACCAGAGTACTTAATCGTGAACAGTTGAATGGGCTATATCAAAATCAAGGGGGCGTGGAAGTATCTGTATCGAGCCATGCATTTAGAAGGCAATACCTTCGGCTAGATGCGGAGTGCAAAGCGGGATAGCAAGGCAGCGGCAGGGGTTTCCCGCTAGGGTTTGCAAGGGCAGCACACTGCTGCTCTAGGAGTTATAACTCTCAATGCAAATGCGGCTTATCCAGTCGCGGGAAGCTTTACTTAGCTGAAGCCACCGAGACGTTGAAAGCCGATGAGATAAATGCCCAGGATACTGAATTACGGCAAAGCAAATACTTGAATGACATCATTAAGCGGGAGCATCAAAGCATCAAGCGCATTATGAAGCCGATGATGGAATTGAAAACGTGAATCCTGCAAGAAGCGCGTTGAGCAAGACTGAAGCGATGAATAAGCTTCGCAAAGGACAAGTGCAGAGAATTGACCCAGGGAGTAGTGTGTCTGAAGCCAAAGTTATCGAGGCTATCTTTGGAATTGCTGCTGAGTGCAACACGAATGGTACGAATCTTCGTTAATAGAAAATTTTTGCATCACAACCACACCTGATAGTGTCGCATCAAACCGCAAGAGGTCAAGCTGCAAGAGAGATTTGTTGTTGCATTGGAATTTCGATGACAAATTCTGTACCCTGTTGTGGTGCTGATTGGCAGTAGAGTTTTCCCCCGTGCTTCTCTACTACAATCTCATAGCTAATTGACAATCCTAATCCAGTCCCTTTACCTACTGGTTTTGTTGTGAAGAAGGGGTCAAATAACTTTGCTTTTACGTCTTCATCAACACCGAAACCATTGTCAGCAATCCGAATCGCAATCCAGTTAGTGCCGATAACCTCAGTGCTAATTTGAATTCTACCGGGTTGTTTAATGCTATCTTCAAAGGTTCGGTGCTGGTTGTATTCCTCTAACGCATCAATCGCATTGGACAGAATGTTCATGAATACTTGATTCAGTTGACCAGCGTAACATTCAATGGGTGGAAGTTGACTATAATCTTTAACAATTTCGATCGCAGCGTGTTCTGGTGTCGGCTTCAATCGATGATGCAAAATCGTCAGGGTACTATCAATTCCCTCATGGATGTCTACGACCTTAACGTCAGTTTCATCGACGCGGGAGAAGATTCGCATCGATTTGACAATTTCATGAATGCGTTGTGCGCCAAGAGTGATTGAATTGAAAAGCTTTTGCAGATCATTCTGGATGAAATCGAGGTCGATCGCTTCCTTTTCTGCCTGAATGCAAGGAGTAGGATTGGGATATTCTGTTTGGTACAGATTCAGAAGCCCCATAACATCCTCAATATAGTCTTTGGCATGGGTGAGGTTGCCATAAATAAAATTCACTGGGTTGTTGATTTCATGGGCGATCCCAGCTGCCAGTTGCCCTAGACCTGACATTTTCTCGCTCTGAATCAGTTGAAGCTGCATCTGTTGCAATTCAGAGTAGGCTTTGCCCACTTCTACAACTTTTTGCTCTAACAGGGCATTTTTCTCTTCCAGTTTCTCAGTCAGGTCATTTAGCTTTAAGTGCAGCTTGATGCGAGCTAACACTTCTTCTTGCTGGAAGGGTTTTGTGATGTAGTCTACGGCTCCAAGTTGAAATCCTTCAACTTTATTTGCGGTGTCAGAGAGGGCTGTCATGAAGATAACGGGAATATCTTTGGTCTCTAGATTTGCCTTAAGTTGGCGGCAGGTCTCAAACCCATCAATTTCCGGCATCATCACATCAAGCAAGATCAGGCTGGGTAAAGCATATTTCACCCGTTCCAGAGCAATTTTGCCTGATTGCGCTACCCAAACTTCTAATCCTGCTTGATCCAGCGTATCAGACAGAACACCTAAGTTCGCAGGAACATCATCAACAATTAGAACGGTGGCATTTTGATCAAAGGTGGAGTTCATAATTTTTACTGCTGGGCTGATTAAAGGGTTCTTACCGGTAGGATTGAATAAGTGCTAGGATTTCCTGGTCTTGAAATCCTTTTGCCAGTTGATGCAGTTTTTTGGCAAAGGGGCTGTATTTTTGATCCATCTGTTCAAGCAGGGCTGCCTGCTTCAAAATTCCTTTAAAGCTGCCCTTCATAGCTAATTCATACAGCGTTTCTAGTTCTGATGCGGGGGGGGCAATGAGTTCTGCCTTGTCCATCACTGGGCTAATCGAAGACTGCTGCTCTTCGTAGAGCCATTCCAGTTGCAAATGTTTTTGCAATTTCTGGAGTAATTCTGCTGCCAGTACAGGTTTGGGTAGAAAATCATCGCCACCTGCTTCGATGCTACGGTACTGATCTGTCTCAAACACGCTGGCGGACGAAACAATAATGATCTTGTCTTTAAGCGTTTCTGATCCTCGAATCTGTTTAATCAACTCAAAGCCATCCATATGAGGCATCATTAGATCCGTGATCATTAAGTCTGGCTGAAATTCTACCGCTCTCTGCCAGCCCTCCTGCCCAGTGGCAGCTTCAACGACGTCAAAGCCGATCGGACTAAGCAACTTAGAAATGACAGAGCGGTTTTCCCATTTGTCATCGACGACTAAAATCCTGGGCTTGCAGTTCTTAATGCCAATAATTTGCCCATGGCGATCGGCTTGAGCCGTTTTGACCCACTCTGCTGCTTCAGGCAAGTTGACATCGAACCAGAAAATACTGCCAACGCCAATCTCACTTTGAACCTGGATTGTGCTTCCCATCAATTCCACAATCTCCTGGCTAATTGCCAGTCCCAAACCCGTTCCCTCTGATTGTCGTTTGGCATCACTCACCTGCTCAAACGGTTGAAAGATTGCCTGGAGTTTGTCCTGCGGAATACCAATGCCCGTATCGCGGACTTCAAAGCGAATTTTTCCCTCAC
>NZ_JACJOR010000269.1:0-32737 GCF_014695615.1 Leptolyngbya sp. FACHB-711 | reverse complement strand
TGCCGGGAATCGGAATTAGATCAACTTCGCGTTCCAGCTTCCATTCAGTCTTGAGCGAATCCCAGCGATCGGCAAAGGAAAATTCCAGCATACTGTCGTAGGGTTTTCCGGCAGGGTAGTGGCTCACCAGCCCGCAGGTATCAGCAAGGGTAAACCGCCGCAGCTTTTCCTGTTTGGAGTAGGGGTCTTTTAGCAGCAGATCTGCCGCCAGATTCCATTTGGTGACGTGCAGCAGCGCAGGGATCAGCTTGGCAATGTCGAGCCCATAGCGGTTACTGGGTTTAAACAAGCTCGTGGGACCGTCGATCGCGATCGTAAACCCATGATCGGCATCGCCTTCGATATAAGTCATCAGCCCAAACA
The DNA here is from genome assembly GCF_014695615.1 of Leptolyngbya sp. FACHB-711. Classification (NCBI taxonomy): domain Bacteria; kingdom Bacillati; phylum Cyanobacteriota; class Cyanophyceae; order Leptolyngbyales; family Leptolyngbyaceae; genus Leptolyngbya; species Leptolyngbya sp. FACHB-711. The sequence continues at coordinate 32,374 of NZ_JACJOR010000269.1, read as the reverse complement.
ACTTTAGATAGCGAAACAGCAGCTTGTACTCGCCCGGATCATTGCGGTGCGCGTTGATCCGAATCTGGCTGGCTTTGTAAAACACGCCCTGCACCTGAGATAGGTTATAGCGATGCAGCAGGGCTTCGGGTTCGGGTGGCTCAAACTGGGTCAAAATCCGATTTTCGTTCAGGTCGGCATACAAGCCCGATCGCACTTGATCAGTTAGCACTTCATAGCCCAATTCGAGGCTAAGCTGGGTGGCGATCGTGGCTAGCGTCTGGTCAGCAGCCTGAGGCAAAGAAGCCGAGCGCGCTGAGAGGGCAAACACTTTTTGCCGCAATGCCTGGGGATCGAGCGGACTGACAATTTCAAACGTGCTAAACGCCTCTGCCCGCAGCAAATGAGCCAAACCGCGCTTGATTCGATAATCAGTATTCTCGCCTTCGAGTTCCTGAAGCTGGCGATCGAGTTCGCTCTGGGGCTTGCCCTTAGCTTCTCGAAAGACCGTAATTAAATCCGTCGCCATTGCCAGATGCTTTTTGTCGATCGGCAATCGCTTGGGCTGGAGTTCTTCGCCGCTGTGACGGTGGAGCAGGAGATCGGAAGGGAGCATGATTGGGGTTTAATCGAATAATTTCTGAGTCCGATTCTGAGCCATAGCAGTTCAGCTGCATTGCTAACTGGATGAATAACCGTGCAGTACAAACGATCGGTTTTATTACCGTATCATATTCAGATTTTGAGGTTAGGTTGCACAGAGCCTTCTCAAGCAACCTCAAATCCCATGACTCTTGCCAACTACCCAGTGACGGCGGAAAAAGCGAGACAGGCTGGATTCCTCAAGCGGCAGGAAAATCGGGCGACCGTGGGGACAGGTGCGCGGCTGGCGGGTTTGCTGCCACTGGTCAATCAGCTGCTGCATTTCGGGTTCGCTCAGGGGTGTGCCGTTGCGAAGGGCGGCTCGACAGGCAGTTGCCACCAGTGCCGCTTCCAAATTGCCGCCCAAACTCAGTTCGACGATCGCCTCCGCACAGTCCGATCGCGCTGCCAAAATTTCGGGAACGGTTCGCACTGCCCAAAGTCGATCGCCAAAGGGTTCAGTCTCAATGCCAATGCGCTGAAGCTGCTCAAGCTGTGCGGGCGAAAGTCCTTCGAGCACCAGGGGCGGATCGAGCGTTACCATCTGCCAGTGGTTGCACAACTGCTCATAGAGAATTCGCTCGTGGGCGATGTGTTGCTCCACCAGCCAAACCCCAGTCGGATGTTCCACCAGGACATACATTTTGTGAATTTGGGCGATCGCCTTTAAGGGAATCAGGGGAAGTTCGGGTTCGTGGGAGCCAGGAGCCGGTTCGGGTTGGAGATTCCCATAGGAACCGCCTACTTCTGCTGCTTTGATGATTTGTCCCAGTGCCGCCGAGTAGGCTGTATCGGGGAGGGTCGCTTCACTCAGGCGCAGTGCCCGCTCGATCGCCTGCATAATTTGTTTTTGCCAGCGATCGAGATGATGCAAATAAATTTCTGCTTTGGCGGGGTGGCGATTCCAGTCGATCTGCTCTGGGGTTAGCCGCAGATGCACAAAGCACACCGGAAACCGATCGCGGGGCAATGTCCGCCGAAAGCTGGCAAGAACGCTCTGCTCCAGTTCCGGGACGCGCACCGTCCGCCCATTCACCGCAACTTTGATCCAGTCAGGGCGATGGCGATGGCAGCGATCGGGCAAGCCCACAAGCAAATAGAGCGAACCGTTTAGAAAAGCATCTTCCGCTCCATACTTTTCGGGCAGATGCAGCTTGAGATCCTGCAAATCGCCTAACTGCACATCGCGCAAAAACTGCGGCAATATCTGACGAGTCGAAGCTCCGCCGCTAATGGCAAACCAGAGGCGATCGTTTTGTTCAACATGCCAGGTGACATGGGGATGACACAGGGCAAGCTGCTGGATGGTGAGCTGAATCAGGCGCAGCTGCTGAGCCAGAGACGGCAATCCCTGACGGCGTGGGAGCCATCTGCCGAATAAATTACTAACGGTGACGATCGTACCGGGCGCAAGGGCGATCGCTTCTGCCTGGAGTGGTTCTCCCTGCGGACTGTAGCTGATTCGCCATCCAGCATCTTCTTCAGGAGAACGGCTGCAAATTTCCAGGTCGGCAAGCTGAGCCAGACTGTGCAACGCCTCGCCCCGAAACCCCAAACTGCTGATTTGCCACAGGTCAAGGCTAGTCTGAATTTTGCTGGTGCTATGGGGCTGAGCTGCCTGCTCCAGATCCGCCAGAGACATTCCGCCCCCGTTATCTGCCACCCGCACCCGCCAGCGCTCCGCCCAGATAGAGATGGTGATTCGGGTTGCGCCTGCATCCAATGCATTTTCTGCCAGTTCGCGCACCACTGCCGCCAGCGAGTCGATTACTTCACCCGCCGCAATCAGATGCACAACGTCATCGGGAAGCAGTTGAATCTTGGAAGTCATGCCCCCCAGTGTAGGACATTGACAGGGGCAGTGTGGGGCAACTCCTACCCTCTTCCTGGTCTTATGGCCGGATTCGGGAAAAGACTCTGAAGCGAGCCATCTCGATCGCCCAACGTTTCATAAAAGAAGAAAGAGACTCCGGCAAACCGTCGATCGCGGGTGACGCGCACCTGATCGATAATGCTCTGGGTCTGGACGGGGCGAATTCTTAAGCCTGTGAGAATGCCGATGCCGACTGGAATTCGCTCACGGACGCGGCGGAGTTCGGGGCGATCGAGTTCGCTCAGGAAGCGATTGAGGTCGGTGCGGTAGACCTGCACGATCAGTTCATCGATGAAGCCGAGTCGCTGCCAGCTATACCAGTCTTGCAAATAGTTCTGATAGGCGAAGTCTCTGGGATTAGGCGACAGAGACACCAGACAGTCGGGCTTGCGGGTTTTGACGGCCGAATAGATTTTGACCATCAGATCAGAAACTTTGCCTGCCCGCCAGCGCATCCACTCAGTGTCGCGGGGGTTGGTGGGCGGCATTTTGCCTGTTTCCTGCTGATAAAGCTGCTTGGTGTAGTTGTCGTAGCCCAGCTCGGTGGGTGTGCCAAAGTGATCGTCAAACTGAATGCCGTCGATGTCGTATTTCTCAACCACTTCTGTGACCAGATCCACTAGCAGCTTTTGCACTTCAGGATGGGCGGGATTCAGCCAGACTGATTGATCTTCGCCGTGCATATTGAAAGTTTGGCTGCCGTCTCGCCGGCTCAAGACCCACTGCGGATGACGCTCTACCAGCTCAGAATCTGCCGGAGCCATCAAGCCAAACTCAAACCAGGGAATCACCGACAAGCCACGATTATGCCCAAGCTCGATCGCCTCTGCCAGCATATCCCGATCTTTGAATGCCGGATCGGGGTCAACTTTGATGCTCGTTGCGGCTTCTACGACTTTGCTGGGGTAAAGCGTGTGCCCACTCTGCCAGACAGTCGGATAAACGGTGTTGAAGTTGAGCCGTTCGAGTCGCTGCATTGCCCGCCGCAGGTTGTCTCGCGAAAACAGCACATCGCTATCTACATTGGTAAGCCAGACGCCCCGGATTTCGGTGGGGGGAGAATTGGTGATTCGGGCAGCCTGAACCGACTGAGCCGCCGCCGCGATCGGAAACTTGAGAATCAGGGCGATCGAAAAGCCGATTCCCAGAAATGTCACCCATCGCAAACGATGTAGCCTGCTTGCTAGCTGAAACGGGCGGTTTAGAAACTGACCCTGTTGAAACTGCCGCTTCAGCCAATAAGCGACTTTTGCGAGACTGACTTGATTTCCCATATCACCCACTCACCCACCTTAAAAAAGCAATCAAAGAAAAGCAACCGCCTCAAGAGGATAGGACATGAGGGGAGGCACTCGTCAACAGGGGAGCGATCGAACCGAGGTGCCTGAGATTACATGGTGGTTTTATCTAGAGGTTTATTTGGGAGTTTATTTGGGGGTTTCTCTAGCGACTGCAAACCCATTTCCAGAGCGGGTGACTCTTCCCCTTGCGCCGGATTCGCAGCACTTGTTTTTCGAGCCGTTTGCGCTCAGCAATGGGCAACTTCCAAAGCACATTGCGGCTTTGCCAGACTAATGTTGAAACCGTCATTCCAAGACAAATCACCAGCCCAAAGGTGGCAAGTCGATTGTAAGCCAGCCCATACCGAACCGCAGTCCAGGTGAAATAATCCCGCCACAGCGCAAACTCCGATCGCAGACTCCAGAGACACAGAGGGGCGATCGTCAGCCAAAGTAGCCCAACGAGCAGCCATCTTGCGTAAACGGTGAGCCGATGAAGCCGCTGAACCTGCTGCTCAAACTGCGGATCATGCTTATTGAAGTCTTTCGGTTCTGACCCGGAATCGCCGGATGTTGGCATCAAGTCTTCGTTTCTCGCCATACTAATTTGCGTGCTTTAATTCCGGGTTTTCGACGGTTGTTTCGCTGTTTCCCGAAGGAGTAATTTAAGGAGTAATCACTGTTTCTATTTCAGCCCAGGGCTGATAAGACTGCGGGTACTAGCAAGAAAAATTCATTTGAGTTTCCTGAATCACAACCCAGAATCTTTTCAAACCCAGAATCCTTTCAAAACCCAGAATTCGCTCCATACTGCACAAATGAAATCAATTTGATACATTTGTACTAAAATTATTTTCATATCGTTGAACATCCTGCCTCGTACTTCTTAGAACTGGTTTGAAAAGGAGTAGATGCCCTGCATTGCCCCTAAATTTTCCAATGCTGGGGGCCTTTAAAGCCAGAAAAAAGCTCAGTTCCCTCCAGTATTGACCCACCAGGAACGGTTCGAGTTAATTTCACAGAAAACCTGGCTCCTACTAAGGGGTCAAAGTTTCCCAAGTTAGGGATTCAGGGGGCAATGTAGAACCTTTTCACACGACTCAAACAGCCTCTTACCAGCAGGTTCGTTTTGTAATTCAAGCTCATTTTGTAATTTGGGAAACTCCCTATGAGCGTTGACCAAACCTCGCAGCTCATTCAACTTATGCTGAACTCCGTGCTGATGATGGCACTTTGCGGCAGCCTTGCGATCGGTCTCATAATTCGGCAAAGGGCGATCGTCTCTCAACTGCGGCTACTCAAGCCTCTGTACGAAGATGCAGCTACTGGGCTGCGGCTATTTCCCCCAGAGCGGTTTTTGCAGCTCAAAGCCCAGCTTCGCCTGCTGCGCCGTCACTATCGGCTAATTCGCTTTGCCTGCTGGAGCGCAAATAGTGCGCTGGTGCTGTGTGCAGGCAGTACGCTCTTGCTGGCTCTCCGCACCCTGGTTTTGCTAAATCGGCTAATTCCCCTTTCGCTGCTGCTGTTTACGTCCGGTGCTGCCCTGCTGTTGCTCGGTATTGTTCTGGGATGGTTAAGCCTGATGGAGCTGAATTTTTTGGAAGACAAACGAGAGCCTGAACCCAAACCCGAATTTAAACCGGGACGCAGCCGCTCACTTCTGCAAGAACGAGAAACTAGCTCTGCTCGACTTGTGCTTCGCGCAACTCCAAAGGAACCGCTGCCTGCTTCTCTGCCAATGTCAAATATCAGCACTGCCCAACCCGCATCGCGCTCGCGGCCTCGCCATCAGCTAAAGCCACCTAAAGCATGAGCATTTTTTTGCAGCGCGTTAACCGATCGCAATCCTTGACAAGGGGCTATATAATCAGCACATCTTTTGCAAAAGTTAACGTAATCATCGGGTTGGCTCACCTTATCTTTATCCATGCTGCAAGGTAAAACTTCCTCGGTTTTCACGCTGTCGCTGCTGTTGACGATCGCTGCCCCCACCTGGCTTCCGGCAGTCCTCTTCACGGATCCTATCCTGGCGCAGTCTGCCCCCACCTCGTTCCCTTTACTGGATTCAGTACCGCGCGGTACGACGATTCGAGTAGACGGCTCGGACAGCATGGCAGGGATCAACCAGGCACTCAAGCAGAAATTCGAGGCGCAGTATGGCGGCACAGCGGTGAACCTTGCAACCGAGGGAACAGCAGCAGCCCTCAAGTCGGTTTTAGACGGAACGAGCGACCTGGCAGCGATCGGGCGACCCTTGACTCAAGCAGAAAAAGCGCAGGGACTTGTCGAAGTACCCATCACCCGCGAAAAAATTGCCATTATTGTCGGATCTAATAATCCGTTCCAGGGCAGTATTACCTTTGAGCAGTTCGCCCGCATCTTTCGCGGAGAAATCACCAATTGGTCACAGCTCGGCGGGGCACCCGGTAGAATCCGCTTCGTAGACCGACCCGACAGCAGCGACACTCGACAGGCATTTCGCAACTACAAAGCGTTTCAGGGCGCACCGTTTAGGACAGGCAGCACTACCACTCAGGTCAGCCAGGATAGCACCACTGCAGTCATCGCCAGGTTAGGACGTGACGGCATTAGCTATGCGATCGCTAATCAGGTGGCAGATGAGCCAAGCGTGCGAATTTTACGAATGCATCGCACACTGCCCAACGACCCCCGCTATCCCTTCTCTCAACCGCAAAGCTACGTCTATAAAGGAACGCCCAGCGCGGCAGTTCAAAGCTTTCTGGGGTTTGCCACAGCTCCGATCGGTCAGACGACGATCGATCAGGCAAAAACCACCGGTCAGGCAAAAACCGCAGAAGCAAAGGCAGTTGCAGCAACAGCCGGGGAAACGGCAACAACGGTAAATCCTGCATCCAGCCTAGCCACTTCTGCAACGGCAATCGCCACCGCTTCGCCGGCCGCAGTCGTTCCTGTTACTGCTTCTTCAGGGGCAACAGGCACAGATCCAAACACCGCCGCAGGAACCACGGAAGCTGCCTCGCCAACCGCAACTAACCCAGACCCAGCCGCAGGAACCACAGGACCAGCCGCAGCCGATCCGGCAATCGCAATCGCGAATCGTACCGGGGGTTTAGGTTGGCTGCTGCTTCCGCTCGCGCTCCTGGCTGGGCTGCTGTTGTGGCGATCGCGCCGCAGACCCTCGGAAGCTGCCGATCGTCCTGCCAATCCGGTGATTTCGCCTGTACCATCAGGGACAAGCACATCGAGCACAGGCACAACGCTGGCACAGCGCACGGGTTCCGTCGTCTCTGCCGATCGCCTGGAGCTCATGAACGATGCCCCTGGTGGAGCGGTTGCCCCTCGATCGGGGGAGGCTGCTGCTAAGACAGAAATCACAGCGATCGATCCTGAAATGGTGGAAGAAATTCCTTCAGCAGCGATCGATCCGGCGATTCCGAGTGCGGCGATCGATCCGGCTTTGTTAGGCGGGGCAGCTCTGGTAACAGGAACGGGTGCGCTGTTTGGCTTGTCCGAGCTTCGCGATCAGTCAGAAAATGCCTCGGATGTGATCGAACTCAATCCCCTGGAAACTGAGCCTGCTTTGCCTGAATCCACAGAAACGGCCTTGCCGGCCCAGGAAATGGCAGCCGAACTCGTAGCACTTCCATCACCTGAAGCAGTAGCGCAATTTCCAGAAGCTATCGTTGCCGAAGAGGAAATGGCAGCCGAACTGCTTGCAGAACGAGACGCCACAGAAGGGGCTGAAACAACGATCACCTCCCCGGTGTCGCCCAACCCCGCTGCCCCACCTGATGCAACAATTCCCGTAGCAGCCGCTACCGCCGGAATGTTTGTGGCTCAGTCGCGCCTAGCGATCGAAGAAACCCAGGAAGAAGAATTGCAGTCGACGATCGAGGCAGCCAAGTTCTACATGGGGCAGCCTGACTTGTCGAGCGAAGAACTGGCAACCGTGGACGCAAATTTGCCTGATCTGCCCGGAGGCTATGGCGAAAGTCGGATTGTGCTGCTGCCCCGCGACCCGCAGTGGGCTTACGCCTATTGGGACATTCCGGCAGAGCAAAAGCAGTTAGCTCGACAACAGGGCGGCAGTCGATTTGCCCTTCGGTTCTACGATGTCACCAATATTGATTCCAATCGCCATAATCCGCATAGCCTTCAGCAGTACGAATGCGATGAAATGGCGCGAAATTGGCACATTCCGGTTCCGCTAAGCGATCGAGACTATATCGCTGAAATTGGCTATGTCGCCGAAGACGAACGCTGGATGATGCTGGCGCGATCGCAGCCTATTCGCATCCCACCTGTTTATCCATCGGACTGGTACTCCGAGCAGTTTCTCACGATCGATTGGCAGGCAGACCTGCGCGACAAAGCGTTCCTGGAGCTTGTGCCGCCGGGTGAACGCAAAACTTTTAACAACCCTATCTACGATCGCATCTTTGGCTTGACCGAATCTGCAGAGGCACAGCGCGTCGCCGGATCGCTCTACGGCTCAATGCAGCAGGTTCCTGAGCAGACAATCAGCTCGTTTGCATCGGGAGCCGGACTGTCAGCCCGTAGCGAATCTGGCATTGGCATGATGTCCGGTGTAGGAATGTCCGGCGTGGGGATGTCGGGCGCGGGAATGTCAGGTGTGGGACTGTCAGGAATTGGAATGTCCGGCGCGGGAATGTACACGATGTCGGGCATGGGAGTAATGGGGATGTCGGGCGTGGGAATGTCGGGCGTCGGGCTTTATACCTCATCCGGTGTGGGAATGTCAGGAGTGGGAATGTCGGGAATGGGAATATACACCCCTTCCGGCATGGGAATGTCGGGCGCAGGAATGTACACGATGTCGGGCATGGGAATGTCAGGCGTAGGCTTTTCTGCCTCTATGCCGCCGATGCGTCCGCGTCAGTTTTGGCTGATTGCCGATGCCGAACTGATTGTGTATGGCGCAACCGAACCCGATGCTACCGTCACGATCGCAGGTCGCCCAGTGCAGCTCAATCCAGACGGCACATTCCGTTTCCAGATGTCTTTCCAGGACGGTGTGATTGATTTTCCGATTTTGGCCGTTGCCGTTGATGGCGAACAAACGCGATCGGTTCACCTTAACTTCGAGCGCAAAACGCCTTCCCGCAATACCAACACTAAGGAAGAGGCGAGAGATGAGTGGTTTCCAGGCTAGATCGGTGATTTCCGGCTTAGTTCGAGCAGGAGAAGCATAGAGGATGCGCCACCCCGCAGGGGTTTTACCCCTGTACACTGCCTTGATCTAAATGGGTATCGCTATAAGAGAACAGCAGGAAGAAATCTCATGGCGCAACTGGTCCCGATTCAGCTCAGCGACGGCACGATGATTTACATTGAGGCGATCGAAGATACGACCGTCTCCAGTGACCCTGGTACATTCGCCGACGAGGAACCCGAAGAACAAACGCGATCGGGCGGCAAAGGCTTGGGAGATGACATTCGGCGATCGACTCGCATCTTTGGCACTCCGTCACTCACGCCCGATCAGCGATTTCAGCAGCTGCAAACCACGATTCGCACCTACACTGCCTATACGCTGAATGCCTTTCGCAATCTGGCAGTTGCAGAGGTGCAAAAAGTATCGCTAGAGTTTGGCGTTAATGTCAGCGGCGTAGGTGGAATTCCCTACATTGCCTCAGGAACCATGGGGTGCAATCTGAAAATTACGGTGGAATGTACCTTCCCCGATCGCGTTAGCGGAACAACTGCCCCTCGCCCGGCTCAGCCCAATCCCAATCAGCCGCCGCTGCCCCCGCCTCCTCCTGGCACACCTCGATCGCCAACCAATCCTTAATCTGGCAGATGATTTGTGGGTGAAGATTGGGTTCACTGCTAAAGTCAGCGTTAACCCCGTTTCAGGCTGGTTGTATGAACTCCGTTGATTTGGCTTTTACGTCCGCGATCGATCAAGCAAGGCTAATTCGCGCCAAGGAAATTTCTCCGCTCGAACTCACCGAGCTTTATCTAGAGCGGCTCGAGCGGCTCAATCCCCAGTTAGGCAGTTTCTTTACTGTCACAGTCGATCGCGCCCTCAGCGACGCCAAAGCCAAAACTGATCAGCTCATGCAAACCGATGGCGTCGAGGAGCTGCCGCCTTTTTTTGGAGTGCCAACGGCGATCAAAGATTTAACGGCAGTTGCAGACGTGCCTTGCAGCTATGGGCTGCGCGTGATTCGCGATCGGATCGAAAAGGAAGACGCTGGGGTTGTGACTCGCATTAAAAACGCCGGATTCATTCTCCTGGGTAAAACGGCAACCTCCCAGCTTGGCTCAACTCCCTACACCGAGCCACCTGGATTTCCCCCAGCCCGCAATCCCTGGAATTTGGACTACACGACTGGCGGTTCCAGTGGCGGGGCAGCTGCGGCGATCGCGGCAGGTCTTTGTGCAGTAGCTCACGGATCAGATGGCGGCGGATCAATTCGGGGCCCGGCTGCCTGCTGCGGCATTGTCGGTATCAAACCATCTCGCGGTCGCGTATCGCTGGCTCCTGTGGGCGATCGGCTTAGCGGCTTAGCCGTCGATGGACCTCTGGCGCGAACCGTGGCAGATGCGGCGGCAATGCTGGACGTGATGGCAGGCTACACAGTGGGCGATCCTTACTGGCTACCTGATCCCAATCCTTCCTTTTTAGCGGCAGCAAATCGATCGCTCCAATCCTGCAAAATTGCATACATCACAGATTTTCCGCCGGTTGGCGAAGCCCATCCCCTTTGCAAACAGGCAGTTTTAGACACCGCTCAACGATTAGAACAGTGGGGACACGCGATCGAACCTGTGACCCTCAACTTTACCGACATCATCGAACCCTTAGTCACCGTCTGGCAGGCAGGCGTCGATGTAGGCGTGCCCTGGCTGGTGCTGAATCGATTCAATCGCTGGCTGCTGTGGCAGGCAAAACGGCGATCGAGTGGGCAATATCTTCAGGCAGTTTCTAAGATGCAAACCGCAGCACGTCGAATTGTGGCAACTTTCAGTCCCTATGATGCGGTCATTGCTCCCGTGTATCTGCATCCCACCATCCGCGTCGGTGAATGGAAATCGCTCAGCCCTGCCAAAACCCTCCAGCAAATTATGAACTGGATCGCCCCCTGCCCTCCCATCAATGCCACTGGGCAGCCCGCGATCGCCCTCCCCGCCCTGTTCACCGAATCCGGCTTACCGGTCGGCATTCAGCTCATCGGTCGCCCCGCCGCCGAAGAAACTATCATTTCCCTCGCAGCCCAACTCGAAGCCACCCACCCCTGGCATAGCCCCAAGCCCCCGATCGCCCTATAACCAACCCCAGAACAAACTCACGCCCCACCTCTCCATCCCCTCACACCCCATGCCTCACTCCCTAGGAATCGACTTCGGAACCTCTGGCGCAAGAGCGATCGTCCTTGATCCTGCACTGGAAATTCGATCGTCGGTGAGCTTGCCCTTCCCGGCAATCTGCTCGAACTGGACTGGGCTATGGCAACAGACGCTCTTTGATTTGCTTCAACAGATCCCCCTGGAACTCAGGCACACGATCGCCTCGATCGCCATTAACGGCACATCTTCCACCGTTTTAATTAGCGATGCTACCGGAAATCCACTTAGGGCGCCTCTGCTCTATAACGACGATCGCGGGTCAGTCGTGCTGGAGCAAGTGAAGTCGATCGCGCCGCCCAACCATACGGTGATCAGTGCTACATCGAGCCTGGCAAAGCTGTTCTGGTTCAATTACGCCGAAGGGGAAACTGCTTCGCATCGCCAGCTTCGGAATACTTCAGGACGTTACTTTTTACATCAGGCAGATTGGCTTGCCTTTTGGCTACATGGACAGATCGGCATCAGCGACTATCACAACGCGCTCAAGCTCGGCTATGACGTGGAAAATCTGCGTTATCCAGACTGGCTGCAAACTCCAGCTATGCCGTTTGAGCTGCCCAAAGTTTTGCCTCCCGGCACGCCGATCGCCCCAGTCACAGCTGCACTATGCGATCGATTTCAGTTTCCGCCCCATTGCCAGGTTTGCGCCGGAACTACCGACAGCATCGCAGCAGTTCTGGCAAGCGGTGTCCAGGCAACAGGAGAAGCTGTCACTTCCCTCGGTTCAACGCTGGTTCTGAAACTGCTCAGCAATACCCGAATTGAAGATGCCCGATACGGAATCTACAGTCATCGATTGGGCGAACGATGGCTGGTGGGAGGTGCATCAAATACGGGCGGAGCAGTGCTAAAGCAATTTTTTAGCTCAGAGGAGCTGGTGCAACTGAGCCAGGAGATCGACCCTTCCCAGGAAAGCCCACTGGACTACTATCCGCTGCTAAAACCGGGCGAACGATTTCCCATGAACGACCCTCAGCTAGCTCCCCGCCTGGAACCCAGGCCCGATCGCCCCAGTGAATTTTTGCACGGGCTGTTGGAGAGCATTGCCCGGATTGAAGCAAAAGGCTATCGCTTACTTCAGGAGCTGGGAGCCACCCCACTTCGGTATGTTCACAGCGCAGGCGGCGGCGCAGCAAATCAAGTCTGGCTCCAAATTCGATCGCGCCAATTGCAGGTTCCGGTGTTTGCAGCCGCTCGAACTGAAGCCGCTTATGGCACAGCCCGGTTAGCAATGCAGGGCATCGTGAATTAACAGGCTGTAGGAAATGCTGAAGGGCTACAAAAACATAGAACGCACGATCGGGATGCGAATGAGATGAAAAAAGCACTGCCTCTCCACTTTTTTAAGAGAAAGAGAAACAGCGCTCTAATTTAAGAGAAACAGTGCTCTAAACAGAAGGCTCAGGAATCAGGGAGATGTTACTCCTGCGGAGCTGATTGAGTAACAGAGTCACCCTTCTGGCGGCGGAGTCCCAGTGCTCCCGCAGCACTCAAGCCCAGTAGACCGAGCAGCATCGAGGGTTCAGGAACGCTGGTGAGATCCTTCACATTCGCTTCGCCGATGTCTACAACAAAGACCACATCGTTGAAGTCACGATCCGAGTTTTGGTTTTTGCCACCCTTTGCCCATAGGTCACCGTACAGGTCTTCAAAACCCAGCATCAGATATTTGCCAAACGCATAGGCAACAACGTGCTGAAGTCCGTCTGGGTTAGATCGGGTTTGCGTTCCAAAAATGTTGCCGTTTTCGCGCAGATCTCGTCCATCTGCCCGCAGCCAGAAATCAAGCTGAGTGCCCCCCAAGATCTTGCCGATCTGCACCCCGTCGCCGAGCTTCAGGGGACCGCTATTTTCCCGCATGATAGCCTCTGGCGAGGCAATATCTCTGAACACTAAGCCTGATTGGTTAGTGGCACCCGTTGCTTCATAGGCGAGCTGGTTGCGAAAGCTTGCACCCTCGTTAATAAAGTACACCGAAACATCGTGGTCATACTTCAGCTTCAGCTTGGTAGGGTCAAGCAAAAATTGACCGCTATTCGGGATTGCAATTCGTTCCTGCTGCACGAACTGCTGAAAAGGCGCGTCGTTGAACCCGGTCTGACTCTTTCCCTGAATAGAGGGCTGAGTCCAAGAATTATTCCAGGCAAAAGCAGTTGCCGGAGCAGTGGTACTCACCACGCCCGCAAGGGTAGTAGCAGCCGCAAAAAGACTAGAAAGAAGCGTTGTTTTCATATCTAAAGTGAGTGGAGTGAATAGATGAGACGACTAACTTCAGAAAACAGCACGCAAAAAAGCGTCTGCTCAAACATGACCCATCAGGCATAACTCATCAGGTGATAATTGTCTCCGCGTAACATCCGTTACTATCACCACTTTGCCTTAGTCTTAGGAGAATTTGTTTCCCCTTTGTCAACTCTTCAATCAGAACGGTTTAGGCCAGCATTTTTACGGAATTAGTCTTTTATTAAGGCAGGTTTTATCCTGAAGTCAATACTAGTAGGATTGCTGATCCAAACGTATTATCTGTTTCTCAATAAATCTATTTTTTCAAAGACGAGCTGCTGCGAGAATTCCTGCAGGTGGCGATTTGACGAAATTCAGGACAAGACCGAAAGCAAAGTGCAGCTTCACATAATTCTGCCTGAGCAATGGCAGCAAACCGCTGATTTGATGACGCAATATGACATTATCAATGCTAGCCCTACTGCCAAACAGCCCTTTGATCTGAGGCTCTGGTTTGCCAATTTCTGGATAACGACTGTCTTAAGGAATTCTGGGGAACTTGACCGCAGGGACAGGGATCTCTAGTGTGGGAAAGTGCCTGACGGGAGTAATGCCCATGACCAAGCTGATCATTCAAATTCCCTGCTACAACGAGGAGCGCACACTGGGTATGACCCTGTCTGAGTTGCCGCGCCAGCTCCCGGGAATTGACCAAATTGAATGGCTAGTAATTAACGATGGCAGCACCGATCGCACTGTAGAAGTGGCAAAAGCCTGCGGTGTGGATCACATCGTCAGCTTTCCTATCAATCAGGGCTTGGCAAAGGGGTTTATGGCAGGCCTGGAAGCCAGCCTCCGGGCAGGAGCCGATATTATTGTCAACACTGACGCAGACAATCAGTACTGCGCGGCAGATATTCCCAAGCTGATTCAGCCGATTCTGCTGGGGCAGGCAGATATGGTGGTCGGAGCCAGACCGATCTGGAAAACTCAGCATTTCTCCTTCATTAAAAAGCTGCTGCAAAATCTAGGTAGCTATATGGTGCGCCTTGCCAGCAATACTAGGGTTCCCGATGCGCCGAGCGGATTTCGCGCCTTTAGTCGAGAAGCGGCAATGCAGCTCAACGTCTTCAATAGCTATACCTATACCCTGGAGACGATTATTCAGGCAGGACAAAAAGGAATGGCGATCGTGTCTGTTCCCATTCGCACGAATCCAAATCTGCGGCGATCGCGGCTGGTCAGAAGCATTCCGTCCTATGTCATGCGATCGTCTTTTACGATCCTGCGGATTTTTATGCTGTACAAGCCGCTGCGCTTCTTCCTGCTGCTAGGAAGTGTACCGTTTAGCTTGGGCTTGCTGCTGGGCTTGCGCTGGCTGCTGCTGTTTTGGCTGGTGGATCCCACTCGATCGCGTGCCCCCAGCCTGATTTTGGCAGCAATGCTAATTTTGATTGGGTTTCAGCTTTGGATGTTTGGCTTAGTCGCAGATCTGCTAGCGGCAAATCGTCGTCTGATGGAAGAAACCCGACTCCGCATGCGGCGGCTCGACCTGGAGCAGAATGGCGATTTTTCCCCCGAAGAGAGACGATCGCAACGATTCAACCAGGACGAAAGTTAGGTCAATCGCTGGGTCAAATTCTGCGTCGCTGAAGTCGCTTTCGTCAATTCCGTTTACAACGGCATCACAAACAACGTTTAGATATTCTTTTAGATATTCCTTCCCGGCTTCATTGAAGCTGATGCCCTGCTCCTTCGAGTCCTCAAAGAACGGATTGCACAGCAGTTCCGGGTTATGCTCTAGTGTTGCCATTTCCTCATCAGGCATTTCTGCTGCGATCGCCTGTCTGACTGCTCAATTCTCTAATCAGCTCTCTAATCAGTTCTCTAACTGCTGCGAGTTGATTTCGATCGTTGAGTAGGTTGCGCTGGAGGTTAGCAGAAAATAGGTCAGCGTGACGACCGAACCCACGGTTAAAAACGTCAGCACTGCCGCGAATAGCCTCTCACCCCTCGAAGTTTGCATAATTGTTACCTACTAACTTCAATCCTAATATCGCTGTCTCTATCGCAGTGAGGACAAAGGCTGGGGAGCAGGAACCCAATTTAGGGTAAGACTCCTGCATTCCGTCCTTGGCTGACTAGCGGTAGATACTATTAATAGATAAAGGATTTCTTCAGCTTGAAACTGTCAATTTTCGGACAAACCAGAGAAACTACGGAGATTTCTGCCTGAAGGGTAAAAAGCTTAACATTTTGTCGTATCTCGCAACACAAGCCCAACGGCAGTAGAAAGGGCGCCCAGTTTAATGGACGATCGTCAATCTCCAGCGTTCCTTGAAAGCGAGTTCACTCATTCCGCAAACAGCTCGTGCGATCGAACTCAGGAAGACGGAACGGCAGCAGACCGGATGCGATCAATCCATTGCCCCAGATCATCTTGATTCAAGCGATAGCTGAGCGGATGGGCAATCAAACGAGCAGTGCTTTCAAAGAGCTGATCAATTTCAATCAGGTTGTTTTCTTGCAGCGTGCGCCCGGTAGCAACCAGATCGACGATCGCCTCCGACATTCCCGTGATCGGTCCCAGTTCCACCGACCCATAAAGCGGCACGACATCGACCGGAAGATCCAAACTGTTGAAATATTCGCTGGCACACTGAACAAACTTGGAGGCAACCCGACAGTGCGGCGGCAGCTCTAAGGCAGAACGATAGGAGCTAGACGCTTTCACGGCCACCGACATCCGGCAGCGACCAAACCCTAGATCAACCAGATGAGCCACCTGAGGACGCTTTTCGCGCAGCACATCATACCCGACGATGCCAAGCTGCGCCTGTCCGTATTCCACATACACAGGCACATCGTAATTTCGCACCAGCAGGGCCTTCGCAATCTGATTGCTGTCCCAAATCTCAAGCTGACGATTACCCGGATCGAGAAACGCGCTGAAATCTAAGCCGATCAACTGAAGCAGCCGAATACTGTCTTTGAGCAATCCGCCCTTGGGCAGTGCAACCGTAATCATGAATTCATCTCCCGAAAGCCGCAACGAACCATTATCCCGCAAGTTATGGGTTATTAGGCACAGGTTATGCGTTCGATCAATGCCTGTTCCACCCATGCCTGTTCCACCTATGGCTGTTTTACCTATGCCTGTTCCAGGCTTGATCTCTATCGATCGGCTCAGTTTCACGAATTCTTCATGAGGAAATGTCCTGATTTTGGTGAGCTAACTAGAAAAAAGTCGAATAAGCACCCCCTTAGACTTCACAAGATCCATTTATATCTCCTTGCCTGGTGTCAAACTCAACTCTAGCGGCTAGCTGCAATGAAAAAGCGTCCTTTTTTAGATGTTTTAGAGAATGCTTCACTGGTAGGCTTAGGGGTCGGCTCGGTTGCATCTCTGGTGTCCCAGCAGGCGTTTTATGCCACCGCTCCGCTCTCGCTGCTCGTGGTTTTGGGCTTACTGAACCGAAGGCAGTTTGAACAACAAACGGAGCAGGAGACTAAAAATACGCTGAATCAGGCCGATCGCCGTCTGACCCAGCAAATCGACGGATTAACGCAGCGAGTTGAGCAGATGCCGACTCCAGAAACCATTCAGCAGATTAAAAAAGGCGTTTTGCTCAAGAATCGTGAGCTGGCACAGCATTTTTCCACCCAAATCCTCTCTCTTCAGGAAACGCTAGACCAGCGGCTCACTCCTCTGGAACATCAAAATCTGCCCCTGATTCGACAAGAGCTGCAAAGCCTGGGCGATCGCTATCAACAGCTTTTAGAAGGACTCTCGCTGCTAAATACCGATATTGGACAGCTTCAGGACAAAGACGATCGCCAAACCAGGCAACTGGAATACACCGTTTCCTCACTACAGGCGGAAATGATTGATTTGCGGGGGGAGCTCGACAGCCTGGCACATCATACCAAAGCGAATTCAACAGATTTACAAGAGCGGCTCAACCGAATCGATCGTCAGTTAAGCAAGCTGCCGCCCCCGGTAGATGTGGGCGTGATGCGGCAAGAACTGGCAGAAATGGTAAGGATCATTGGGGATCTGGTTTCAAAGCGTGACTTAGCGACGATCGTCGGAGAAGTGCAAGCCCTGCATCAAGATCAAGATGACCTCAAGCGATCGGTGCAGGCGATCGAAGCAGCGGCAATTAACCTGAAGCGCAGTTTTGGCTTGTCCTTCAGCAAGGGAGAGAAAGCCAAAATCGAATCTGAGTTTGCTGCTTTCTTGGCGCAACAGTTTGGTGAGACTGCGGCATCGCTGAGCGAAACATCTCTGGTTCCGGCAAGCATCTACCCCGAACTACAAGCTTTGGCAGGGGGGTATTTAAAGAATTTGCGATCGCAGCTTGTCACAATCCAGGAGTTTACCGAACAGCTTGACCAGCAGCAGCAACAGCTCCAGGAACAGATTTATCGGCTGCCCAAGTCGCTCGATATCGTCGCACTCCAGCGGCAGCTCAAGGACCTGGCACGTCGAATTCCCATCGCAGAGAGTACGTTTGATGCCTTTCAAGCCAGAATCCAAGAGGTGCTGCAACAAGAGCTACAGGCGATCAACGAACAGCTTCAGGCACTCCCTGCAACGCCTCAGCACGAGTTGGTGTTTGACTTCAAGGCCGAAACTGCCGTATCGGGTACTGCCGGACATCGGGCACTGCTCGAAGCAGCCCTGGAGCAAACTCAGGAGCGGCTGATTTTGATTTGGCTCTGGTCAGACGAGTGCGAACTCGACGATGAACTGCTGCAAAAGCTAGAATCCTTTCTCAGCCAGAAGCGACAGTTAGATTTGGGCTGGTGTCATCTCGCCGACTACTCTCCAGGCGAAACGGTTTCATACCGCCAGCAGGAACGCTTGCTGAGCAAAATTCGGCGGGGCTGGAGCAATCAACCAGAGCAAACCGCTCTTCAGCAAACCCTGCAAAAGCTGCTGCAATTGAAACGGGCTTATCCAGAATATTTTCAGTTCAAGATCCTGGGAACCAGCGAGAATTTTTTGGTGTCCGATCGCGCCTTTGCCGTGCTGGGCATTGCCGACCCACTTAAAACCACGGCTGCCTCTACTGATCTGCACCTCAAACTCCGCACCACTGATCCAGAAGTGATCCAGCGGCTGATCGATCGCTTCGATAGCCCAACCCTTGACCCCGATGACCTCACCGCTTACTGGAATCGCGCCGTTACTCGCTACGACCTGAGCGACAAAGCCGGGGCGATCGAAGACTTTTATCACATTCTTTCCCGCCAGCCCGATGATGCGGTGACGCTAAACTCGCGAGGCATTGCCCTGTATGACGTGGGAGATTGGGAAGCTGCGCTGCTCGACTTTACCCAGGCGATCGCAGTGAATCCGCGCCAGAGTGCTGCCTATCTGAATCGAGGCTTTATTCGATCAGAGCAGGGCGATTTATGGGGCGCGATCAACGACTATACGTTAGCAATTCAGGTGAATCCAGACCACGCGCTGGCATACTTCTATCGCGGCATGGCGTGGCAAAAGCAAGAAGAACACCGGGAAGCAATCGCCGACTTCAGCAGCGCGATTCGACTGGCTCCCAATTCAGCCGTTGCCTGTTACTATCGGGGGCTGGTGTGGCAAAAGCTAGGACAGCTCCAGGAAGCGATCGCCGACCTGCAAAAAGCCGCAGAACATTTCAGCGCAAGAGGCAGCAAAACCAACGCCGAAAAAGCTCTGAAACATCTGGCAAAACTTCAGCAGGAAATCGAACAGCAGGCACAAATTCCTCTGATTGAGGAGTCCGAACTAACAGACGGAACCACTGGAGCGATCGAACTCTTCCAACCCGCTAGAGAAGGGGATCTCGGGCATCATCACTATCGAGGCAACAAATCTCAGAACGGGTATCGGGTCGCGGTCGTGGTGGCAGGAGACGATCGGCTAGAGAGGGAATAGGAGACAGAAGGTAGCGAAAGCGAATCATTTGGGGAAAACTCACTCTCCTCCACAGTTTAAAATCCCCCAGTCAAAGTCCCCCAGAATTACGAACTTTAGGGGGCTACAAAGCCTGCAACACTGACAGAAAAGACTGGCGAACCTCCAGTAGCGCTGTAGGGGAGCGGACTGAGGGTGAGGGCTGCACCACCGAGATACTCACCAGGCAAAAATCACAAAAAAGGGCAGGCATTCAACCTACCCCAGACAGTGAGTATTCAAAACCAGATTTAATCTGAGATTCGCAGACTAGCGATCGACTGAACCCATAATGATGTCGATACTGCCTAAAATCGGCATGATATCTGCGACCTTCACACCCTTCAGCAGGTGCGGCAGGATTTGCAAATTCACGAAGTCTGCGGCGCGAATCTTCCATCGCCAGGGGAATACGGTGTCATCACCAATCAGGTAAATGCCCAGTTCACCCTTACCGCTCTCAACACGGAAGTAGTGTTCGCCCTTGGGAATCTTGAACGTCGGCGCAATCTTCTTGCCAAGGAACTGGTAGTCAAACTCGTTCCACTGCGACTTCGGACCTTCCTGCATCCGCTTGGCTTCCAGGTTTTCGTAGGGACCACCGGGCAGCCCATCGATTGCCTGACGAATAATTTTGACCGACTCGCGCATTTCGTCAATGCGAACCCGATAGCGCGCCAAACAGTCGCCCTCGGTTGCAACCGCCACGTTCCAATCAAAGTCGTCGTAGCATTCGTAGTGATCTACTCTTCGCAGATCCCAGTTCACTCCTGAAGCCCGCAGCATTGGACCGGATAAACCCCAGTTGATTGCCTCTTCGCGGGTAACCGTGCCTACGCCTTCAACCCGCCGCCGGAAGATGGGGTTGTTGGTAATGAGCTTTTCGTACTCGTCTACCTTATCAACGAAGTAATCGCAAAAATCGCGGCACTTATCAACCCAGCCATAGGGCAAATCAACTGCCACACCGCCAATGCGGAAGTAGTTATTGTTGACCATGCGGTAGCCTGTTGCCGCTTCCCACAGATCGTAGATCATCTCCCTTTCCCGGAAGATATAGAAGAAAGGCGTTTGTGCGCCAATATCCGCCATAAAGGGACCAAGCCAGAGCAGGTGATTTGCAATCCGGTTTAGCTCCAGCATGATGACGCGAATGTAGCTGGCGCGTTTGGGAACCGGAATTCCTGCCAAAATTTCTGGCGCGTTTACCGTGACCGCTTCGTTAAACATTCCTTCTGCATAGTCCCAACGGCTGACGTAGGGCACATACATGATGTTGGTGCGGTTTTCGGCAATCTTCTCCATGCCGCGATGCAGATAGCCAATTACAGGCTCGCAGTCGATCACATCTTCACCGTCGAGGGTGACAATGAGCCGCAGCACGCCGTGCATTGACGGGTGATGGGGACCCATGTTCAACACCATCGGTTCGGTTTTTGTTTCGATCATTGACATAAATAATGCCGTCTCCCGATTACAAGTCCCGATACAAAACGCCTGATACAGACACGCCCGAATACAAAACGCCTGATGCAGTACGCCCGAATATAATACGCTCGAATCCAAAACGCTCGAATACAAAACACCCAAATCCGACACGCCCGACGCTAAACGCTGACCGATCGCCTCAACCTCAGAAGATTTGAATGGGCTGGAGATCAATCGGACTGAATTCAGCCGGACAAGATTTCGTTTTGTTGCGCCTTCCCTCCCTCATTATACGGAGGAATCGGACGTTCTATAGGCGACGCGATCGATCGCACCGCAGGAATTTTCTATCTGTAAGTAAGGCTTGAACTTATAGGAAGTTACTGGAAGTTATCAGAATGGATAATCATGAGAATAAAAGCAGGTAAACGGTCAACTGGAGAATCCCCATGAGAACTTTTGAGACCGACCGTCTGCGGTTACGTCCCTGGAATCCAGAAACAGAAGCAGAGCAAGCGTTTGAGATCTACAGCGATCCAGAAGTCGTGCGCTTTATCGGTTCCCCTGATGTTAGCGTTGAAGCTCGATGCGAGAAAATTCGGCAGCGTAACCAGAAGTACCTGGAGGTCAATGACGGCAGCGGCTATTGGGCGATCGTTGAAAAAGCAACTGCAACCCCTGTCGGAACCGCCATTTTTCAACGAATTCCCGATGGAGCAGGGCAGTTAACCAAGGATTGGGAAGTGGGCTGGCATTTGAAGCGCTTGGTCTGGGGCAGAGGGTATGCCACTGAAGCAGGACGAGCTTTACTGAATTATGGATTGACAGAGCTAAAGCTGCCTGTGATTTATGCTGTTGTCAAGCCAGAAAATTCCGCATCGATTCGAGTAATGGAGCGGCTGGGCATGAGCCCAAAGGGACGCACGCAGAAATACTATGGCGCAGAACTCGTCCTATTTGAGCTGCAAGCGGGCAACCATCCGATTTCTGAAAAGGCTGTCCTCTAAAATGAATGAGATACAGCAGGAACGAAAACATTGATTGAACCTGAACAGATTGAGCCTGAACCAATTAAAGCTCAACCCAACAATTTAGAACGCTCTGCAACACAGTCTGGCTTTCTGCACATTCCCGTTCTGGCAAAGGAAGTCATCGATGGGTTAGCCGTGCGATCGGGCAAACAGTATCTTGATGCGACGGTGGGCGGCGGTGGACATAGCTTGCTGATTCTGCGGGCGGCGGCAAATGTACAGCTTATCGCGATCGATCAAGACAAAAATGCGATTCAGGCTGCCAAAACCAAACTTGCTGAGTTTGAGGAACAGGTGACATTTCGCCACATGAATTTTGCTGAGTTTGCTCCAGGGGAATCCCAATTTGACGGCATTCTGGCGGATTTGGGCGTGAGTTCTCCCCAGTTTGATACGCCCGATCGCGGCTTTAGCTTTCGTCATGCTGCCCCACTCGATATGCGAATGGATCAAACGCAGGACGAAACCGCAGCCACAGTCATCAACACCTGGGATGAGGCAGAACTGGCGCGAATTTTTTACACCTATGGCGAAGAGCGGCTGTCTCGCAAAATTGCCCGCCGCATTGTAGAGAAACGCCCGTTTGAAACAACCACTGAGCTGGCGGAAGCGATTTTCTATTCCGTGCCGCCGTCCTACCGCTATGGCAGAATCCATCCGGCAACGCGGGTGTTTCAGGCACTCCGAATTGTAGTGAACCGCGAGCTGGAGGTTTTAGAAACCCTGCTGCAAAAGGCTCCCTGCTGGCTGAAACCGGGTGGACGACTTGCGATTATCAGCTTTCACAGCCTGGAAGACCGGATGGTGAAACACGCTTTTAAGGACTCTGAGCTGCTGCGACCCATTACTAAAAAGCCGATCCTCGCTAGTGAAGCTGAAACTGAGCAAAATCCGCGATCGCGCTCTGCCAAACTCAGGGTCGCAGAACGAATCGTTGAAGCCTAGAGGATGTTTTAGCAGTATGAAAGTATGTTGCCTTTGCTCCCAAGCCTTTTTTGCTTTCTGATGTCTATTTCAGCTTTTGCCTGATAAAGGTCAGGAGCTGAGTCATTTGCTTCTTGAGCGTATCGATTTCTGACTGCATTTTCTCGATCTTCTGATTCAGGGCAGCAATTTCGGCAGCGTCAGCAGTAGAAGCGGCGGCGGGTGTGGCGTTAGTGGGAGCGATCGTCGGGGCAACCGTTCGGGGGCGGGGCAGTCTGGCTTTTGCCATTGCAGCCTTGATTGCCTCGATTAGCTCCTTTTGCTCAAACGGTTTCTCGATAAATTCAAAAAACTCAAACGGCTCCGAAATCTTTTCGGTGACTTCTTCCCGCCGACCCGACATCAGCACCAGCGGAATCGATTGCAGTTCGGCACTCGCCTGCACCTGCTGAAACACCTCCCAGCCACTCATCCGGGGCAGCAGAAAATCCAACATGATCAGGTTGGGGCGTTCTTGCCGGATGCAGTCGAGTCCTTCTACGCCGTCCTTTGCTTCGAGAACCTGAAAATTGCCTTTAGGCAACATATCTCTAACCATGTTGCGGATGACTCGGCTGTCATCAATCACCAGAATTTTATGACTTGCCACAACAGACTCCTTTGCAATGAACGATGAACAGGAAGGGTAGAAAGGAAACAGCGAGTTGCCAGAATGACGGCTGAAGACCGGTAACTGGGAACAGATCCTCGAAACGCTTGCGGAGATCAGGAACTTGAACCCGACGATCGCTGCTGGAGATGCACAAACTGGAAAAGAAGCTGCATGAGACAGAGAGCTTAAGCAGAATTAACCTGAAAAGCGACTGAGCGACTGTTGGCTAGGATATAACGATCGCACCAGGATAAGCGACCCCTTACCGAAGTTCGATCTTTAACACCTCTCTGTCAGCATTCCCAAAATTAGCGCAAACCATAACAGTCGAGAACTTCGGACAACCGCAAAATCCAGGGGAAATTCTGAGGCAAGGGAGACAGAATGAATCGCAGGCGTTCTGAGAATTTCCTGCTAGAGTGCGTAGAGGAAGGTAATGTCAGTCTTAGATGGTCAATCTACAGTAAGCCCACAGCCTACAGTAAGCTTACAGTCAGTCCACAATCACTCCACGGTCAGTTCATAGTAGAGGGTATGTCTCCAGAGTCGATGCAGATGCAAGAAACCGAGGCTGAAGCAGGGCGGCTCGTGCAGAGCGTAGTCCCGGAAGCGTCACAGTCCGCCAATCTATCTGGTAATTCGTCTGGCAAGCGGGAGTCGCCTTGGGTAAACCTCCCCGAATGGCTGCGTCGTCCGATCGGTAGAGCTAGCGACATTTCGACGGTGCAGCAAATTATCAAACAGCGGCAGATTCACACTATCTGCGAAGAAGGACGCTGCCCGAACCGGGGCGAATGCTATGCCCAGAAGACGGCAACTTTTCTGCTGATGGGTCCGACTTGCACTCGTGCCTGTGCCTTTTGCCAGGTGGATAAAGGTCATGCGCCCATGCCCCTCGACCCCCAGGAGCCGCAAAAAGTTGCAGAAGCGGTGAGCCTGCTGAGATTGCGCTATGTGGTGCTGACTTCGGTAGCACGGGACGATTTGCCTGATGGAGGCGCGAACTGGTTTGTGCAGACGATGACCGCCATTCGCCAGCACAATTCCGAAACTCAGATTGAGGTTCTTACCCCCGACTTTTGGGGCGGACAGGGCAGCCAGGAACTCCAGAAACAGCGCGTGGGCACGATTGCCTTAGCCCGGCCAGCCTGCTATAACCACAACCTCGAAACGGTGAAACGGCTTCAGGGTCCGGTACGACGCGGCGCGAAATACGATCGCTCTCTGCGGGTTCTGAGCTTGGTGAAGGAATTTAACCCTGCGATTTCCACAAAGTCGGGCTTGATGCTGGGGCTAGGCGAAACCGAAGCCGAGATTCTGGAAACATTGCGCGATTTGCGATCGGTTCAGTGCGATCGGCTGACGCTGGGGCAGTATATGCGTCCGTCGCTGGATCATCTGCCAGTGCAGAAATATTGGACACCCGAAGAGTTTGATCGCCTGGGTGCCATTGCCCGCGAGCTGGGGTTTGCTCATGTGCGATCGGGTCCGCTGGTGCGAAGCTCCTACCATGCGGGGGAAGAAGGCTAAATCCCAGAAGCCTTACATCCCAGAATCCTTACATCCCAGAATCCTAGGGACGAACGACGCGCATTCGTCGGGAAACCGTGGTAATACCATCATCCCGCACGATAATGCCGGAAATCCATCGATCACCCGGAACGGCAGCAGCACGTCCCTGTTTAAACAAACCGCCTGCGGACAGCACTTCATATTCAACAGGTAAGGTTTGCAAATAGCCGCTGGCCTCAGTTGGCTCATCCTGGACTGCCCCCAGTAAAATGCGATTTTCGAGCGGTTCTTCAACGATCGCATCAAAATCAAACGCCTGTCCGATCGTGACTTGCTCTGGCAGCATGACTTCAACGGTGGGGGGGGTTGTGCCGCTGGCAGTCTGGCTGGTTTCCGATAAAATTTCCTGCTGCACGATCTGGTTGCCCTCAATGCGCTGGCGCGATCGGATTGTGGAAGTCAGATTAGTGGGGCGGTTTGCCTCGGTTTGGCTGCCCGTGATCGTGGTGGTGGTTTCAACGATATCGGCATTGCCTTCGCGCTTGTAGGAGTCGATCGTCGTTTGGTAGGTGAGCGTGGGATAGCGTTCCCAGAGTGCCTGCAAGGTCGATTGCAGCGTTTGATAGGTGAATCCGTCGGAGTGAGTGAACTGTGGGCTATAAAAGCTTATCACTGCCTCAAAGTCGCGCTGATTTGCGGCTGCGTCGATTTGGGCAATTGTCTGTGCGACTGCTGGCGGAAGATCTGCTGGAGCGGGAGTTGAAGGGGCTGGAGGGGTCGAGGGAGAGGGATTTGGCTGAGCGAGTGCGCGATTTGACCAGCCGATCGCCACACTTAGCAGCAGTGCCAAAACCAGCGATGCAAAGCAGTTGCCCCTGTGGTTGCCCCTCTGGGGGAATCGACAAGCAAGATCAAAGATTGGAGAAACCGCAGCGGGGCGGGCAGTGAACAAGCGGCGCATAGCGAGTCTGGGTAAGGAACAGAAGAGCTAAATCAATTTATCGTACTCTCGATCGAAAAATCCGGCGATCGACGGTGATTAACAGGTGATTATAGGCTAACCTGATTGAGCCACCGAGCGCATACCCTCCGGTGAATCCTTAGCAAATCAGGGAGATCCATCGTGGTTAAGGCAGGTCAAACCGCTTCTCAGCGATCGACACAAAAAGCGACAAAGAAACTTTTAATTGCAGCAAGCGGTACAGGCGGACACCTGTTTCCGGCAATTGCCACGGCAGCCGCCCTACCCGACTATCAGATCGAATGGCTGGGCGTGCCCGATCGCCTCGAACGTCAGCTTGTGCCAGAGCAGTATCCGATGCACACGATCGCTGTCGAAGGATTTCAGCAAAAGTTAAGTCTTAAAACGATCAAGATCGCGTTGGGACTGGGGCTGTCGATTCTTAAGGTGAGAAAGCTGCTGCGTCAGGGGCGGTTTAATGCGGTGTTTACTACGGGGGGCTATATTGCGGCACCGGCGGTTGTCGCAGCTCGATCGCTGGGTATGCCCGTCGTTTTACACGAGTCGAACGCGCTTCCCGGAAAAGTGACGCGTTTCTTAAGTCGCTGGTGTGACGTAGTCGGGTTAGGGTTTGCAGAAGCTACCGCCTATTTGCCCAGAGTCCGCACGATGCAGGTGGGTACGCCCGTTCGCCCTCAGTTTCTTGCTGCAGAAAAGGCTGATGCCCTACCCGGTTTAGCGATTCCGCCGGACGTGCCGCTGATTGTGGTGGTAGGCGGTAGCCAGGGAGCGGTGGCAGTGAATCGGCTCGTGCGGCAGTGTGCCCCGGCATGGCTGGAGACAGGTGTGTGGATCGTGCATCTTACAGGCGAAAATGACCCGGACGCACAAAGCCTGAGCCATCCCCATTATTTTGCACTGCCCTTTTATAAGGAAATGGCGACGCTCTTTCAACGATCGACCCTTGCCATTAGCCGATCGGGAGCCGGAACCCTGACCGAACTGGCAGTCACCCATACGCCATCGATCCTAATTCCTTATCCGTTTGCCGCAGAAGATCACCAGACTTACAACGCCAGAATCTTTGCCAACGCCGGAGCTGCTCAGCTTTATGCTCAGTCAGACCTCACCCCCGAACTGCTGACCAGCAAAGTGTTGCACCTGCTTCGATCGGATTCTCTACAGACAATGGCAGACGCCGCCGGAAAGCTGGCAATTCTCGATAGTGCCGATCGCATGGCGAAGGTAATTCAGCAGTTAACCGATTGATTGGAATGCGATTAACTGGGATACAGATTAATTGTGATACAGACTAATTGTGATGCAAATTAACCTCCCTGATGTCGTTGCTGAAGTGAAAGCAGCATTCGATCGCTACGAGCAAGCTCTGGTCAATAACAATGTTGTCGTGCTGGATGAGCTGTTTTGGAACAGTCCCCACACCATTCGCTATGGCGTAACCGAGAATCTTTACGGCTATGAGTCGATCGCCCAATTTCGCAGCAGTCGCCCGACAGTGGATTTACAGCGCGATCTGAGCAATACCGTGATTACAACCTACGGCAGAGACTTCGCGACGGTTAATACCGAATTTCATCGCCAATCATCGGGCAAAACGGGGCGGCAAAGTCAAACCTGGATCAGAACAGCGGATGGCTGGCGGGTAGCAAGTGCCCATGTATCGCTGCTGTCGAGCTGATCTTCATTCTTTCTCCAGGTAGATTTACAAATCGATCGATCCTATCCCCCTAGAGGGGATGCTACCCTGAAGAAGGTGTCAGCCTTAGAGCAGGCATCCAGTATTGAGGTGCAAAATCGCATCAAACTCGTTTTCTCAGCCCGGTTTCATTACAAATTTCATTACAAGAGGTGTGCAGCGTGGTTGCAACTCCAGAAAAAATTCAACAGCCAACCTTTGATGCGCCTGCCCAGGACGATCGCGTGGCGGTTCTGCTGATGGGCTACGGCGAAGTCGAAAGCTACGAAGACTTTGCCAATTATAATGAACAGGCTCTAAACCTCCTCACTGCCAAATTCGCGCCCGTCCCAACCTGGATTTATCCGCCGTTGGCGAAACTGCTAGCTGTGTTTGACCTGCACGAGTGGAGCCACCAGCACGATCACTTTATTTCGCCTCACAACGCCATCTTCGAGCAGCAGCGTGTCGGAATCGAGCAGGCACTTCAGCAAAAGTGGGGCAATCGGGTGCAGGTTTTCAAGGCATTTAACTTTTGTGCGCCGTTTCTGCCAGAGCAGGTGTTAGCCGAAATTCGATCACAGGGCTTCGACAAAATTCTGATTTATCCCTTGCTGGTCGTCGATTCGATCTTTACCAGCGGAATTGCGATCGAGCAGGTAAACAAAGCCCTGGCAAACATGGCAGAAGGAACCGAACATTGGGTGAAAGGACAGCGATATATTCCCTCGTTCTACAGCGAGCCGGAATATGTTGACCTACTGGCAAACATGGTCGAAGAGCAAATTCGCAAGCACCTGATTGAGGCTTATTTGCCCTCGCAGATCGGGATTGTGCTGATGAACCACGGCTGCCCCCACAAAGCAAAAGGCTTTACATCTGGTATTGATGAAAGTCAGACACTTTATGAGCTGGTGCGAGCAAAGCTGATCGATCGCTATCCGCTGGTTTCGATCGGCTGGCTCAATCACCAAACACCCCTAATCGAATGGACTCAGCCCAACGTTGATCTCGCGGCTCGCAATCTGATCGCTCAAGGTGCATCTGCGCTAATGTTTATGCCGATCGGCTTTGCCACCGAAAACCACGAAACCCTGCTGGATGTGGAGCATATCATTCTCAGTTTGCGGCGTAAGCATTCCGACATTACCTACGTGCAAATGCCTTGTGTCAACGACCATCCGGCATTTTTGCAAATGGTGGCAGAGTGGGCAAATCCACAGATTGAAGCCCTCCTGTCTGAGCAGGCTCTTGCTGTGAATCCAACTTTGGCAGTCGATCGGGCTAAGGAGCTACTGCGTCCCAACTTTACCTATGGACATCATCATGGGCATGATCACGGGCATGATCATGGGCATCACGACCACCATGACCACGGGCATCATCACCCTGATCACGGGCATCACCACTAGTTAGATTTCAGAATCTCTGAATAAGCCGCCCTTCCTAAACGCGATCGAATAGCTCCTGATTTTGCTGCTATCGATTCTACGGGAAGGGTCTTTTTTTATAGGAAAAGTTTTCTATGAGAGAGTTAATAACTAATCTTGCAGTACACAAATATCTCTTCAGTAGAACTAAAGGTATAATCTAGCCACTATGCAGCTTTAACAGATATGCAGCTTTAACAGAATATAAGGATGGCTACCCGACAGCAGAAAATTAATGAAAATGGTTTCAATCTTCACAAGAAGCCTCCTCAGTTACAGTGTCAGCGGAGGGCACTTCACACTTTTTCTAATCACAAGGTTTAATCACAAGAAGTTTGCCGTCCATTTCCATTTAAAGCACTGCTACCATCGCTGGCTAATCAACTACAATGCTTCTTCTGAGATTCGAAAAAATTTTACTTTTGCCTACGTCCAGGCATGAAAAACGCAGTACGGGATGAATAATTATCTATTTCTTTCTTCTCGATATGCAAACACTATGCAAAAAAAAGGCAGCAGAAGGCAAAGAGTTAATTATTACCGATTATCAGGTTGACTTGAAGCCAAATCATCAACAGCTTGCAACTTTTTAGACTGTCAACTTCGATCGATTCTTCCTATGAAACTCAGCGAACTCAACCAAAAACTAGGTGCAGAGCAAACTAGCCTTCTGACCCATTCCGATCGCGATCCAGACATTAGCGACGTGACGGCGATCGAGGCTGCCCAGCCTCAGACTATCAGCTACGTTGAGGGTGACAAGTTTGCTGCTCTGATTGACACGACCGCAGCCAGTGCTCTCATTTTGCCCTTAAATGAAGCTCTGCAAGCCAAAGCAACCGACCGCGGCATTGCCTGGATTGCAACCCGCGAACCGCGCTTGATGTTTGCCCGAACGATCGCCCTGTTTTATCAACCGTTTCGTCCGGCAGCAGGTATTCATCCGAGTGCAGTTATTGATGAGTCGGTGCAGCTCGGCGAGGAAGTTTCGATCGGTGCAAATGTAGTAATCTATCCCAACGTGACGATCGGCAATGGGACGGTAATTTTTCCAAATGTGGTGATTTATCCTGACGTGGCAATCGGCGATCGAACCCTACTCCATGCGAACTGTGTGATTCACGAACGGGCACAAATCGGCTCAGATTGCGTGATTCATAGTGGGGCGGCGATCGGCTCTGAGGGGTTTGGCTTTGTGCCTGTGCCGCAGGGCTGGGTCAAGATGGAGCAGTCTGGCTCTGTGGTGCTGGAAGATGGCGTTGAAGTAGGGTGTAATTCGACGATTGATCGTCCGGCGGTGGGCGAAACGCGACTTGGACGTAACACGAAGCTGGATAATCTGGTGCATATCGGGCATGGTTCGCAGGTGGGCGAAAACTGTGCAATGGCGGCACAGGTCGGCTTGTCGGGTGCAGCCCAGTTAGGGAATCGCGTCATTTTAGGTGGACAGGTGGGCGTGGCAAATCAGGCGAAAGTGGGCGACGGCGTGCAGGCAGGGGCAAAGGCTGGAATTCACAGCAGCGTGGAACCGGGAACCGTTGTGCTAGGAACTCCTGCCATTCCCTACAAGCTGTTTCTCAAAGTTGCAGCTCTCTGGAATCGCTTGCCGGAAATGAATCAGACATTGAAGCAGCTTCAGAAGCAGATGGAGCAATATAAGAAGTAGTTCCACTGCTTGATCAGCTCGCAATTCGATTACCCACAAAAAATCCCCCCCGATCGCCGAAGAGGATTTGTTTGGAAAACTGAAATTTTACAGCCCGAAGCGACTAGGCGGCTGCCATCGACAATCGCTTCTCCAGTTGCATAATGTTAGCGACTACAGCAAGGCTTTCCTCATAGAGGTTGTCGCGTCCCCATCGCTGGAGCTGTTGGGTGAGCAGAAATTCGGCTTTTTGATCGCTCGTTGCCCTTACCTGCTCTATTCGGCAGGACTGAGCCGCACCGCCTGCTTCCATTCGCATACAGCCTGTGGTTTCCGAGCAGAGGATGGTGCAGCAGTTGGCATTCAGGTTGGTCGAAGCCAGCCGTACCCCAGTTAAGTCACCAATCACCTCGCCGGAATCTGCGGTCGGAATGGCAGCGAGTTCGGCTTCGATTTTGCGTCCGTCGCCGCTCTGGAAGTGGATTTGTTTCAGGTCATAGTCGCCGCCCACCTGGTGATATTCGATCGGCTCCCACCCCAGACGACTCGCGATCCAGCCAAGAAACATCAACGCTTGTGCCGGATTGCCTCTTTCGTAGTCAATACTAATGCGATCGACTTCTTTTAGCGCAGCGCGCCGTTCTGGAGGATCAAAGGCGGCGGCGGTAAGTTCCTGCCAAGTGGAGAGTCTGTGCCAGTTCAAATCAGCCACAGGCGTTTCGGCATCGAGCAGTTCTTTAATTTTCAGCAGTTCCGATTCGGGATCGCTGAAATACGACGAGTCGAGAATTAGACAGCTGCAGTTTTCGACCAGCTTCTTGAATAGCTCCTGTTCCGGGTTGGGCGTTGCCTTCCACCAGACAAAGCGGGGCAATCCGGGAATCATCAGCGACGACACTGTGTTTGCGACCCGACCAAGGGCATTTTTCGCGCCGCGAATCGTGATGTATTCGCAGCAGATCAAGCTACCGCCGCTGCTTTTCTGAATCGGGCAGTAGGCAGACACCTGAGCCGTGACGCCT
The DNA here is from genome assembly GCF_014695615.1 of Leptolyngbya sp. FACHB-711. NCBI lineage: Bacteria > Bacillati > Cyanobacteriota > Cyanophyceae > Leptolyngbyales > Leptolyngbyaceae > Leptolyngbya > Leptolyngbya sp. FACHB-711. Next base: position 776 of record NZ_JACJOR010000269.1, on the reverse strand, counting down.
TCGTCTGCGCCCAGCGAAGGAGACAGAGTAATAATACGGCAGGGATTTTGAATGGCGATCGCCTCACTCATATGGTAACCGCGCCCATCCTCGTTGCTGAAGTTCAGCTTTTCGGGCGGCAGCTTAGCGACTTCTTCGCGCAGACGATTGAGCGTTTCGGTATCGACTCGTCCGGTAATTCGCAGCCCGTATGCTGCCTGGGCATCCCGGACAGCCTGTTTGGTTTGCGCTTCGTGAACGCCATCGATCGCCCCCGGATAAAAGCCCAGGATAGCGAGTAGCTGCTGAAACTCGTCCGGCTCGTAAACCACCATGCTAAAGGTCGAGGCTCTCATTGCCCTTGGCGAACCGGAACTACCGTTTTGGCTATGCCAAATTTGACCGAGTTCCACCTCGATTTCGTTAAGCGAGATGTCTCTGGGTTTTTGAAGAGCAACCAGGGGTGTTTTGGTCATGGGTTGTGATGGGTAAAGGATTGATAAGAGCGGCAGGGCGAAGGTGCTACAAATGGACTGACGGAGCTTAGATTCTGCGCCAGCGTCGTCCATCTTTATTCAGCAGCAGCTCGGCTTCAATCGGACCCCAGGTTCCTGCTTCATAAAGAGGAATTGTTTCGGGCGGAGCCGGAGCATCCCAAACCGAGAGCAGCGGCGTCAAAATTCTCCAGGAAGCCTCTACCTCATCGCCGCGCGTAAACAGGGTTTGATCGCCCAGCATACAGTCCACGAGCAGACGGCTATAGGCATCGGTATTGGCACGACCAAAGGCGGTGTCAT